>CAZDSB010000506.1:0-10767 GCA_964507515.1 uncultured Myxococcaceae bacterium | reverse complement strand
CGACCAGCGCGTCGAAGATCTCGCCATTCCAGACCCACCGGACGGCGTTGCCTTCCACGAAGGGCGTGCCGAGCAGCTGATAGAACGCGTTCCGGTACCCGGGACCGGGCGGGGGGATGTCGCCGGCGAGCTTGAGCGGCGAGCGGTCCGCGTCCCCCCGGCACGCGCCGAGCACGCACAGAAGCAGGACCGCGAACACCGGGCGCGCACGCATCGAATGTGACGGCGGCTCACCTCAGGGACAGCAGCCTCGCAAGCTCAGCCAGCCGTCCGAGCAAGGTGCGCAGCGCCTCCGGGTCCGTCAGGAGCCCGGGCACCTCGATCCTGGCGGTGTGTCCAGAGACGTGCACTCCGCCTGCGAGAAGGTCGGGGAGCAGCACACGGCGCCGGTGCGCGTCGAGCCAGCGCGCGAGCGTCTCGGGCGTCCGGGCCGAGGCTCGGAGCACGCCACCGCGAGCCGACAGCGCGAGGCCCTCGGGGACGACGCCCTCGTAGCGGGCTGCCACGGCCGTCCGGAGCGCGCCCAGCCCGAGGAGGCGGCGGGTGGTGATCTCGAGCCGCAGCAGGCGGTACTTCCCGCGGATCGCGCGCTCGCCGGGGTCGAAGCCCATCATGAAGTCCCGCGCGAGCGCGTCCCAGGCGAGGGCGCGCCGTGCGTCGTCCCGGCGGACCCGCCACCAGAGCAGGGCCGCGACCGCGATGCCGCCGAGGAGAGCGAGCCAGGGACCCACGCGCCGCCTGTACCACGGAGGCGCTCGGCGCCCGCGGGCGAGCGCCTCCACCGAGCAAGCGCCGCAGTCCGGAAGCGCTCAAACCTTCTTGATCAGCTTCTTCAGTGCCTCGGGAGGCGGAGGGTTCTTCACCATCTCCGGATGCGAGGTATTCATGTGGAGCTTCACGTGCTCGAGGAGCTCCTTCTCGGACTCGGTGACGAACTTCCCGGGACACTTCGCTCCGCTGTCGGCGCAGGCGATCGAATAGGCCATGACATCGCTCCTTTGCTACCTGAGAATCGTCGAGCAGTAGGTGCTGTTGGGCCCGAACGGCCCACCGCACTGCGTGGTCTGCTGGAACTGATCTGCCTGCCCGTAGTCCTTGACCGTGTCGGGGAAGTCCACGCCGTAGTGATAGGCGGCGGTCCCGAGCGTGTACCAGGGGTAGATGCAGTACGGGCCACCGTAGCTGCTGCAGTACTGGTCGACCTCGGCCTTCCCTCCGAAGTCGCTCACCACGCCCCACTTCTTTGCCGTGGAGCCGTCGCCGAAGGTGACGGATACGATCTGGATCGGCAAGGTGCCTGCCCAGGCCGCGGCGTTGTACGACTCGCAGCCCACCTCTCCGGGAACACAGAATGCGGACGCAGGACTGGTGAACGGCGAGGTGTGGCCGATCTCCCAGACGAACGCGTTGGGAGCGTCGTCGACCAGGCCCCAGCCGAGGGAATTCCCGACCGCCTGGACGTCGTAGGCAGGCATGAGCGGTCCATCGGACTTGGAGTTGAGGACGATGGTCCCCGAACCACCGGTGCTCAGGTCGGTGACCGTCACGTGGTAGCCGTCCTGCGCGTGCGTCGTGTACCAGTGGATGGTGATCGTGTCGCCGGCGTGCATGACCAGCGGATGCGTCGGGGAGCTCGAATCGGTGAGCATCGCGTTGAATGCAGCGGTCTCGTGGAACTTCCCGGGCGTCCCCTGCGCCGTGAGCTTCCAGACCGGCGAGCAGACGGTGTACGTGTTCGGCGAGTACTTGAGGACGAAGCCGCCCTGTGGCGTGCAGTTGGTGACCAGCGCGTCGGGATAGAACTGCAGCTCGACGAAGGCCTGACCGAGCACACTGGACGGATCGGTGACCGTGCCGCCGAACCAGAAGGTGGGGCCCGTGGCCGACACGGGGTAGGTGCCGTCGGTCGGAAGGACGACCGTCCAGGTCAGATCACGGCCGGATCCGCGCGCGCCCGAGATCGGAAAGAGCTCCGGTTCGTCGTGGCCGCTGCAGCCCGAGAGGTACTGAACCTCGAACGAGCCCTCGTCGTACCGTGGGTGGTGGGCGATACAGCCCGAGCCATCGGCCCTCGCGGGCGTCACCGCCAGCGAGCACACCGCCGCAGCAGCAAGGGAGAGCAGCCGGAACAGTCCACGTCGCATCGTCGCCTCCCGGGTCGTCGGACCCTCCGCGGCGGACCCTAGACGTGCGCGCCGGTGTTTTCCGGTTCCGGTCCTGAGTTGCAGGTGCAACGAGCTTCTCTCGTGCGGCGAACGCTCAGCCGAGCTTCCCGAGCCAGCGCGCGAGGTCGTTCAGGCTGTCACGCAGCTGACCGTAACGCGCTCTTCCGAGGTATCCGGCCCACTCCTGCTCGATCTGCCGGACCTCGGCCCGGAGGATGCGGATGACCTGGCGCCCGCGCTCGGTGACGCGGACCACCCGGCGATTCGGGGTGTCGGCGTCGTGGCGCTGGAGGTGGCCCTTTGCCTCGAGGCCGCTCAGGACGTAGTTCATGGCCTGGCGAGTCATGCCGCACTGCCGGGCGAGGTCGCTCGGGCGGCGCCCCTCCGGTCCCGGAAAGAGGAAGACGCCCAGCTCCGTCAGCGAGAGCTCGAGACCCGCTCGCCGCAGCGCCTCCATCAGGCGTTCCACGACCGCCTCGTGCGGCAGCCGCAGGAGTGCCCCGATCATGGGCGCGAGTGGCACGGCGGTTCCGGACTTGCGAGATGCCATTGACTCCTCAGTAAAAATTCTGTACAGCAGCCATGTACAGACTCTTTACTAAGGATGCAAGCATGAGCTCGACGATCCGGATCGGTCAGCTGGAGATCCAGTACCTGCAGGACGCCGGGAACGGCTGCGAGATGGGAAGCTTCGTCCTAGTGGTCCCGTCGGGCTCCAACGTGCCGCCGCCGCACAGCCACCCGACGACCGAGGAGCTGGTCTACGTGCTCGAGGGCACGCTCCGGTACACCGTCGGCGACGTGACGCGTGACTTGAAGGCCGGCGAGACGATGGGAACGCCGCGCGGGGTCGTGCACGCCTTCAGCAATCCACACGGGGTGACGGCGCGAGCGCTGATCGTCAACACGCCCGACATCGGCGCGGGGTACTTCCGCGAGATCTCGGCGCTCGTCCGACCGGGTGGCCCGCCCGATCGGACGAAGGTGGTCGAGGTCATGCGCCGTTACGGCCTCGTTCCGGCGGTCCCGGCGCCGGCGTCGAGCAGCTGATCCAGCCGTGCCACGGTCAGGGCACGAGCTTTAGGTAGTTCTCGTACCGGGTCTGGATCTCCGAGACGTAACGAACCGGCTCGGTACCCCGGACGTATCCGTGGCGTGCGCGCGCGTAGTACGCCGGCTGCTGGAGCAAGAGCATTGCGCGCTCCACGTTCTTGAACCACTTGTCCGGGTCGAGCGCCTTCGCCCGCGCCAGCTGCCTCGCGTCCAGCAGGTGTCCCCAGCCGCAGTTGTAAGCCGCGAGGGCGAAGCGCATGCGCTGCTGCACCGGCAGGGTCGTCTCGAGGCGGTCCGCCAGGCGCGCCAGGTGCTTGATGCCGGCGTGCGCGCCCTCCTCGGGAACCTCGGGCCGGCTGAAGCCCAGCTCCTTCGCGGTCCGTGGAAGCACCTGGAAGAGGCCCACCGCCCCGGCCAGGCTTCGCGCCTGAGGGTCGAACCGGCTCTCCTGGTACGACTGCGCCGCCAGCAGCCGCCAGTCGAACCCGTAGAGCTGCGCGTACTTCCGGAACAGCGGATCGAACGACGAGAGACCCTGGAGCGTCCCCGCGTCCTGAGCACGCAGCTCGGTGGCGATGCGGGCGTCCTCGAAGTAGCGCCGCCACGACATGTTGTACTCGAGGCCCTTGTAGGCCTGGCGAACGAAGCGATCGAGCGCGGCCTTCAGCTCGCGGTCCTTCGGTCGGACGGCGAAGGCCAGCTGCTTCTTCTCGCCGGGCTCGAGCGGAAAGGCTGCGACCACGTCGTTCCGCCACACCCGCTCGGCCTGGAAGATGTGCGAGTCCGCCACGGTGAGGTCCACCTCGCCCGCGGCGACCTCGGCGATGAGCTGCTCGGTCTCCTCGTCGGCCCGGGCGAGCTCGACGGTCAAGGGGATGCCCTTCGCCCGGAGCCTCTCCAGGGTGGCCTGGTAGCTCGACCCCGGACGGACGCGGATGCGGCGACCGCGCAGGTCGGCGAGCGACTTGAGCGGCGGCTCCGAGGCGCGCTGGACCACGAGCTCCTGGACCTCGAGGTACGGAGCGCTGAACGCCACCTGCTTCCCGCGCTCGGGGCTCACGGTGTACGAGGCCGCGATGACGTCCCCCTTGCCCTGCAGCAGCCAGGGCACCAGGTCGGCGTGCGAGGGCGGGACCACCATCTGCAGCCGGACGTCCAGCCCGTCGGAGAATCGCTTCACGAGGTCGTGGTCGAAGCCCGCGGCCTCGCCGCGCAGGAGGAAGTAGCTGACGGCGTTGTTCCGGGTCAGCACCCGGAGCACCCGGTGCTTCTTCACGTCGGCCAGGTCCCCGGACCAGGTCCGCTCCGAGTGAGCGACGAGCGCACGCTGCTGGATGAAGACGTCCAGCGCCGCCTTGAGCTGCTTCGCCTCCGGGTGGACGGCCCAGGCGATGGAGCGCTTCTTCGCGATGGGGAAGAGCTTCACCGCGTCCTTGTTCCAGTCCCGCTCGGCGTCCCAGACGTTGCTGTCCACCACCGCGAGCTCGCGCTCGCCGCGGTTCACCTCGGCGATGAGCTCGGACTGCTGGACGGCGCCGAGGACCTGCTCGATCCGCAGTCCCGGAACCTCCAGCTTCGCCAGGCTGGCCTCGAACACCGAGCCGGTGGGGATGCTCACCGTGCGCTTCGCCAGGTCGACCGGCGCCTTCGGTGGGCTCTTCATTCCCTTCCGGCCGATCAGCACCTCGTCGACGATGCTGATGGGGTCGGTGAAGGTGACGCGTGCAGCGCGCTCGGGCGTGATGGTGAGGCCCGTCGCCGCCACGTCGCCGCGCCCGGCGAGCAGCTCGTCGAGCACGTCGTGCCGCCGCTCGACCCAGATGATCTCCAGCTTCAGCCCCTGCCGGCGGGCGAAGTCCTCGGCCAGGTCCCGGTCGAGGGCGGCGGGCGTCCCGTCGCGCTGGATGGGCGGTTCGTCCTCGTCGCCGACCACCAGGATCCGCAGGCTTCCGCGGGCGCGGATCTCCGCCAGGTCCGGCACGGGCGCCGCCACCGCGTGCAGCGGCAGGAGCACGGCGAGGAGCCATCCCGGAGCCCGTCGGACGCTGCGCATGCCTGGGGTCGGGACGCTAGCCGCCGGACCGGCCCGGTGGCGACGACTACCGACGTCGGGCCGACGGCGTGGAGCGTCATCGCGGCGCCCCACGTGGTGACGGTCACTTGTGCTTCGCCGGCGCGCCTCCGAAGAGCAACCCCACGCCGAAGGAGAAGTACTCCTGGGCCGGAATTCCGTGCCGCTCCCAGAAGTAGTTCCAGCGTCCGTCGAAGAAGAGCGCAGTCCCATCGTCTCCGAGGCCGAAGGCAATGCCCACGTGCGGCTGGACGCCCCACTGCCAGTCGGAGAGCGAGTACTCGTTCAGGCCGACGTCGACGACGCGGTCGAAGTACGCCGCCCCGCCGTTCACGCCCGCCCAGATCCGGCTGCCGTGTCCCATCGGGACGTGGAAGGCGAACCCGCCCATCAGCGGGATGGCGTTCAGGTAACGGAACTGCTTTCCCGAGACGTCGCCGTCGGTGGTGGAGAGCACGCCCTGCTTCACCGAGTTGAAGCTGTTGAGCCCCGCGGAGAGCTCGAGGTGGAAGGCGTAGGAGAGCTCGAGCGAGACGTCGAGGTGCGCGCCGCGGCTGCTGAACCGGTCGACGAAGTCCGCGGTGTCGTTGCGAGGAACGGCGAACTCGTAGGACAGCCGGACGTGGCTCTGGGCGAGCGCGGCGCTCGAGCCGAGGAGGACGAGGAAGAGGAGAGAACGGGTGATGGAGCGCATGGTGTGGCTCACAGGTAGGAAGACTGGGCAAACGCCTGGTCGATGCCCTTCTCGATGCGCTGCACGATCGACTCCTTGTCGCCGGCGAGCACGCCATCGACGGACGCGGTCCAGATCGCCGTCAGCTGCTTGGTGGAGGGGTTGGCCGTCCGCTGATCGAGCATCTCGATGCGCAGCGAGCCGGCGTCGAGGATGGTCGCGGACGCGGAGGCGTACGGGTAGTGGATGCCCCACGACGCGTCGTACCCGGAGAACCCGCCCCAGCCCGGCCAGACGTCGTAGAACGGGTACGAGGTGTATTCGGTGTAGCGCGTCGCCGTGAAGGTGACGAGCACATCCACGTCGGCGGTCGCGGACGCCGGGTCCACCATGCGCAGGCCGATGGCGTTCAGGTTCGCCTCGATCCGGGCGAGGATGCGGGTGTCGTAGGAGTGGTCCATCGGGAGCGGCTGCCCTCCGCTGGATGCGACCTCCTGGATGGAGTCCGGCAGCGCGTACGTGCGTATCGTCGCGAAGCTCGCCGTCGCGTCGTGCTGGGTGGTGACCGAGTCGAGGTCCTCCACCGTCTCCGCCCCGCCGGGGTAACAGGCCGCGAGCAGCAGCGCCGCGGCCCAAGCCACCTTCCTCATGGCCCCTTCCTCCCTCATCCCCCTGGTTTCGGCCAGACCGCGCACGGACGCAGCCTCGAGGATTGGACGTGGGCTCCTGCCCGGGCATTCATCCCGTTCTTGCGGTGACTTGCCGGCGCCTCCCGGACCCTGGCATGAGGGCCCCTCCCATGGGTCTCCTCCGCGCCGCCGTCCTCGGGCTGGTCCAGGGCATCACCGAGTTCCTGCCCATCAGCTCGACCGCCCACCTCCGCATCACGCCCGAGCTGTTCGGCTGGCAGGACCCCGGGGCGGCGTTCGACGCCATCATCCAGCTGGGGACGGTCGCGGCGGTGCTGGTCTACTTCCGCCGGGACATCGTCCAGCTCCTCCGCGCCTGGGTGGAGGGGATTCGCAGGCGCCAGCTGCTCGGCACCACCGAGTCGCGTCTGGCCTGGTTCGTGCTGATCGGAACGCTTCCGGTGCTGGTGCTCGGCTTCCTGTTCAAGCACGCCATCGAGACCAGCCTGCGGTCGCTGTACGTGGTGGCCGGGTCGATGATCGTGCTCGCCCTCCTGCTCGCCGCCGCCGAGTGGACGGCGCGCCACGCCCGCCGGCTCGAGGACATGAACTGGAAGGATGGGTGGATCATCGGGCTGTGGCAGGCGGTTGCGCTGATCCCCGGCTCGAGCCGCTCGGGCACCACGTTGACCGGGGGGCTCTGGCGGGGGCTGCGCCGGGAGGACGCGGCCCGGTACTCGTTCCTGCTCTCCATCCCGGCGACCACCGCCGCCGGCCTCTTCGAGCTCCGTCATCTCCGTCACGCATCCACACCCTTCACCGGCACCGAGCTGGTGATCGCCGCGGCGGTGGCCTTCGTCTCGGGGATGGCGGCCATAGGCGGGCTCCTCCGCTACCTCCGCACCCGCACGACCTTCGTGTTCATCGTCTACCGTCTCGGGCTCGGAGCGCTCCTCCTCGCTCTGCTGCATGCCGGGCGGCTGCGCTCGGACGCGGGGCTCGAGCAGGGTGGGCCCCCGCCGCCGCTGCCGGGTGCGTCGGCGCAGCGAGCCCGCTGATGGATCCGCGGTTCGCCGAGCTCACCCGGGCGCTGCAGCAGCATCCCGGGCGCCACCTGAACCTTCCGGGGCTGGAGCTGCGCGACTCCGCGGTGCTGGCGCCCTTCATCCTCCGGGGTGCCGAGCCGCGGCTGCTCTTCACCTTGCGCCCGGCGCATCTGCGTCGGCATGCGGGGCAGGTCTCCTTCCCGGGCGGCGCGCGCGATGCCGATGACCCGACCCCCCTGCACACCGCGCTTCGAGAGGTGAAGGAGGAGCTGGGCGTGCCGCAGGAGGCGGTGGAGGTCCTGGGGATGCTCGACGAGATTCCCACCACCTCGGAATTCCGCGTCGTTCCCTACGTGGGTCTCCTCGACCCTTCCATCCAGCTCCACCCGGATGCGGGGGAGATCGCCGAGCTCTTGGAGATCCCGGTGTCGGATCTGCTAGTGCCCGGGCTTCGCCGAACGGAGAAGCGGTTCTACCGGGGAGCGGAGCGCGACGTGTACTTCTACGACGTGGGCCGTCACACCATCTGGGGCGCCACCGCGCGCATCCTCTCCAACCTCCTGGCGGTGATCTCGGATCTTCCCGCGTGGAGACCGGCAGGCCCGGCATGACGCTCTACCCGGTGGTGATGGCCGGCGGATCGGGCACGCGGTTCTGGCCCCTGTCGCGCAAGGCGCGCCCCAAGCAGTTCCTGGCGCTGGCGACGGACAGGCCGCTGCTGGTCGAGACGGTGAAGCGGCTCGAGGGGCTCGCGACGCCTGGCCGCACCTACGTCGTCTGCGGCCCGGTGCACGCGCGCGCGGTGCGGCGACTGCTCCCGCGTCTTCCGGCCGCGAACGTGCTCGTCGAGCCCATCGCCCGGAACACCGCTCCGGCGATCGGGCTCGCCACCCTTCACGTGCGGGCGCGCGATCCCGAGGGCGTCCTCGCGGTGCTGCCGTCCGATCACCACGTCGCGGACGTCCCGGGGTTCCGCGCCGTGCTCGGCCGCGCGGCGGAGGTCGCGCGCTCCGGGGCGCTGGTCACCATCGGCATCGAGCCCACCCGGCCCGAGACCGGCTACGGCTACATCCGGGTCGGCGAGCAGCTCCCGGGCGGCGCCGCCCGGGTGAAGGCCTTCGTCGAGAAGCCGGACGCCGCGACCGCCGCCGGATACCTCGCCTCGGGTGAGTACCTGTGGAACGGCGGCATCTTCGTCTTCACCGCCCGCGCGATGCTCGATGCGATTGGCCGGCACATGCCCGAGCTCGCCACGGTGCTGGACCGGATCGCGCCCACGCTGGGGACATCGCGATACGGCGCGGCGCTGAGGAAGTACTTTCCCACGGCGAAGGCGGTCTCCATCGACTACGGGGTGATGGAGAAGGCAGCGGAGATCGCGGTGGTGCCGGGCGCGTTCGGCTGGTCGGACGTGGGCAGCTTCGCCGCGCTCCCCGAGGTGCGTGCGGCCGACGACGCTGGAAACGTGGTGGTGGGGAAGGGAGCCGTCCTGGTGGACTCGGCGGGCTGCGTGGTGGTGGGGTCGGGCCGGCCGCTCGGCCTGGTGGGCTTGCAGGACATGGTGGTGGTGGACTCTGGGGACGCGGTGCTGGTGGTGCCGCGAGACCGGAGCCAGGACGTGCGGGCAGTCGTGCAGTCGCTCAGGGCCAGGGGCCTGGGCAAGTTCGAGTGAGGCGACAGGGATGAACGCGCACATCTTCCGGGAGTACGACATCCGCGGTCTGGTCGATGAGGACCTCACCGAGGACGTGGTGGAGCTGCTGGGAAAGGGGCTGGGGACGGTGGTCCGCCGCAAGGGCGGGCAGAGCATCGCGGTGGGTCGGGACTGCCGCGAATCCAGCACGCGGTTCCGGGACCGCCTGGTCGCGGGCATCAACTCCACCGGGCTCGACGTGCTGGACGTGGGCGTGGTCCCGACGCCACTGACCTACTTCGCGGCCAACACCCTTCCGGTGGACGGGCTGGCGATGATCACCGGCAGCCACAACCCGCCCGAGTACAACGGCTTCAAGATCGGCCACGGCAAGACGACGCTCCACGGCCACGAGATCCAGGCGCTCCGCCAGCTGATCGAGGCCCGTGACTTCGAGGTGGGCCGGCCCGGGCGCTCGACACCGTTCGACATCGTCACCCCCTACGGCCACTTCATCCGCCAGACGGTGCGGGTGGGGCGCAAGGGCATGCGCATCGTCATCGACGCCGGGAACGGGACCGGTGGCGAGGTGGCGGTGCCGCTGTTCCGCAGCATGGGGTTCGACGTGGTGCCCCTCTTCTGCGAGATGGACGCGCGCTTCCCCAACCACCACCCGGATCCGACGGTGCTGGAGAACCTCGAGGACCTCATCCGTGCGGTGAAGACGGAGAAGGCCGAGGTGGGCATCGCCTACGACGGGGATGCCGACCGCCTCGGCGTCATCGACGATCAGGGCAAGGTCCTCTGGGGCGACCAGCTGATGATCCTCTTCTCGCGCTCGGTCCTGGCCGAGGCCCCGGGAGCGGCCATCGTGGGCGAGGTGAAGTGCTCGGCCACGCTCTACGACGACATCGCCGCGAAGGGCGGGACGCCGGTCATGTGGAAGGCGGGCCACAGCCTCATCAAGGCGAAGATGAAGGAGACCCACGCCCAGCTCGCCGGCGAGATGAGCGGCCACATCTTCTTCAAGCACCGCTACTTCGGCTTCGACGACGCGGTGTACAGCTCGGCGCGGCTCTTGGAGATCCTCACCCACGAGAAGCGGCCGCTCTCGGCGCTGCTCGCGGACGTGCCGCGCACCTTCGCCAGCCCGGAGATCCGGTTCGACGTCCCGGAGGAGAAGAAGTTCGCGATGGTGCGACGAGCCACCGAGGTGCTGCGCGCGGCGGGGCACTCGATCATCGACGTGGACGGCGTGCGGGTGACCTTCGCCGACGGGTGGGGGCTCATCCGGGCCAGCAACACGCAGCCGCTCCTGGTGCTCCGGTTCGAGGCGAAGACCGAAGGGCGACTCCGGGAGATCCAGTCGTTGATCGAGAACACCGTGCGTCAGGTGCAGCGCGAGGTCGGCGCGTGACGCTAGACTCCCGGAATGGCTGACCCATCTCCAGCCCTGGTGGGCATCATCATGGGGAGCTCGTCGGACTGGTCCACCCT
>CAZDSB010000505.1:0-10076 GCA_964507515.1 uncultured Myxococcaceae bacterium | reverse complement strand
GGTGGCCGCGCGCATGCGCGACGCCATCCACGCAGGGATCCTCGCCCCCGGCGACCGGCTCCCCTCGGTCCGCGAGCTGAGCCAGCAGGAACGGGTGAGCATCTCCACGGTGCTCCAGGCGTACCAGCAGCTCGAGGCCTGGGACCTGGTGGAGGCCCGCCCGCAGTCGGGCCACTACGTCCGCCTGCTCCGGCGGCCGCCGCCCCAGGAGCCTCCGGTGAGCCGGCCCCCGGCCTCCGCGCAAGAGCCGAGCGTGGCGGAGCTGGTGCGGCGCATGTACATGGCCGCTGGCAACGAGCGCATCGTCAACCTCGGCTCGGCGCGGCCGAGCTCGAAGCTGCTCCCCACACGGAAGCTGTCCCGTCTCATCGCCGCGCTGGCCCGCGAGGCCGGCGGGGTCGGCATCGAGTACGACATGCCGCCCGGCTGGCCCGCGCTCCGCCAGCAGCTGGCGCGGCGCTCGCTGGCCTGGGGCTGCCAGCTCGGCCCGGACGACTTCGTCACCACCATCGGCGCGGCCGAGGCGGTCCACCTGTCGCTGCTGGCGACCTGCTGCCGCGGCGACATCGTCGCGGTGGAGTCACCCGCGTACTACGGGACCCTCCAGGCGCTGGAGATGCTCGAGCTGCGGGCCCTCGAGATGCCCACCCATCCGCGCGAGGGGATGCAGCTGGACGCGCTCGAGGCGGCGCTGAAGAAGCAGCCCATCAAGGCCGTGCTGGTGGTGACCAACTTCTCCAACCCGCTCGGCGGCTGCATGCCGGACGAGAAGAAGGAGGCCCTGGTCCGCATCTGCGAGCGCGCCGGGGTACCGCTCATCGAGGACGACATCTACGGAGACCTCTACTTCTCCCAGGCGCGTCCGCGGGCGGCCAAGAGCTTCGACCGCACCGGGAACGTGCTGTATTGCTCGAGCTTCTCGAAGACGCTCGCCGCCGGCTTCCGCGTGGGCTGGGCCGCGCCGGGGCGATTCCGCGAGCGCTTCGAGTTGCTCAAGTTCGCCCAGACGGTCGCGACGCCCACCCTCCCGCAGATGGCCATCGCCGAGTTCCTGCAGCAGGGCGGGTACGACCGTTTCCTCCGGACGCTCCGGCGCGAGCTGGCGCGCCAGATGGAGCACGTCCGCGGCGTCGTCTGCGCCAGCTTCCCCGAGGGCACCCGCATGACCCGGCCAGAGGGCGGCGCCATCCTCTGGGTGCAGATGCCGGCCAGCGTCGATGCCCTCAAGCTGCACGAGGAGGCGCTCCGCCGAGGGATCAGCGTCGCGCCCGGCCCCATCTTTTCGTCCACCGGGCGCTACCGGAGCTGCATCCGGCTCAACACGGGTAATCCGGATCTGGAGCAGGTCGAGGCCGCGGTCCGCACCCTGGGGCAGATCGCCCATCGGCTGGCGGAGACGGCGCCCCGGCTCCAGAAGACCGCCTAGAGCGGGTTCCCCGAGAAGCCACCCGATCGAAGCTGCGGACGACGGCTGAACGAGAAGACGCGGGCCCCGCTAGGCTGTGGCCCATGCCCGTCCCCGGAGCGCGCCCGTGACCGTTCAGACCAGTCCGGGATGGGTACACGTCCCGGCCGCGTTCTGGAGCCCGCGCCGCGCCATCGGGCGACTGATGCTCGGGGCGGCGATGGGCGGGCTCGTCGCGGCTGTGATCCCGGGACAGGTGGGCGGCCCGCTGCGCACGGTGGCTGGCTGGGACGTCGCGGCCCTGGTGCTGCTCGGTCTCGTCTGGCGAATCATCCTGCGCGCGAGCCCGGAGGAGACGGCGCGGCGCGCGGCGGCCGAGGACGTGGGCCGGAGCTTCGTCTGGGCCGTGGTGGTGCTGGCGAGCACCGTCAGCATCCTCGCGGCGACGGTGGCGCTCAAGAACGTGCGGACGATGGCGCCGCGCGCCGAGCAGGAGCTGGTCCTGCTGTGCCTGCTGGCCGTGGTCACCGCCTGGATCCTCTGCCACACGACCTACACGGTCCGGTACGCGCACCTGTACTACCGCGACGACGGTGACCTCGGCGGGCTCGGCTTTCCGGGGACCGAGATGCCGTGCCTGCTGGACTTCGCGTACTACGCCTTCACCGTCGGGATGTGCTTCCAGGTCTCCGACGTGACGGTCACCCAGCACCGGATGCGGCAGGCGACGCTCGGCCACGCGCTCCTCTCGTTCGTCTTCAACACGCTCGTCCTGGCGCTCGCCCTCAACCTCCTCTTCGGACACCTCACGCCGGGTCAGTGAGAGCGGCAGCGACGGCCTCGCCGCTCGCAGCGGGCGGTCGGGCACGGGGCGGGGAATGGTGCAATGCTGACGCCCGTTCTCCGTCGCCAGGACATCCATGACCGCCCTCCTCGCGAGCCTGCTGCTCGCCGCCTCGCCTCCCTTGGTCCAGCTCGAGACGTACACGTTGCCCAACGGGCTGACCGTCACCCTGAGCCCCGACCACCGGTTGCCGACGGTGGGCGTCAACCTCTGGTACCACGTGGGCGGCGCCAACGAGACGCCAGGCCGGAGCGGGTTCGCCCACCTCTTCGAGCACCTGATGTTCCAGGGGTCGAAGCACCGCCCCGGAAACGAGCAGGACTTCGCCGGCCTCCTCGAGGCAGCCGGTAGCTCCGAGCTCAACGCCAGCACCTGGAACGACAGGACCAACTACTTCGAGACGCTCCCCGCGAACCGGCTCGAGCTCGCGCTGTGGCTGGAGAGCGAGCGGATGGCGTTCCTCCTCGACGGGCTCGATCAGACCAAGCTCGACACGCAGAAGGACGTCGTCCGCAACGAGCGCCGCCAGAGCGTGGAGAACACGCCCTACGGCAAGGCAGAGGTCCGGCTGGTGGAGCTCCTCTTCCCGAAGCCGCACCCGTACTTCGGCGCGGTCATCGGCTCGCACGAGGATGTCCAGGCCGCCACCCTCGAGGACGTGAAGGCGTTCTTCCGCACCTTCTACCTACCGGCGAATGCGTCGCTCGTCATCGCGGGTGACTTCGATCCGGCGGCAGCACGCGCCCTCGTCGAGAAGTACTTCGGGCCCATCCCCAAGAGCCCGAAGCCGGCCGCGGCCAGCGTGCAGACCCTGCCCATCAGCCGCCAGGTCCGCGAGACGCTCACCGACGACGTCCAGCTGCCGCGCATCTTCGTCTGCGTCATCGCGCCGCCCGCGTGGAGCGACGAGGGGTTTGCCTACGACCTGGCGCAGGAGATCCTCGCCGGTGGGAAGACCAGCCGCCTCTACCGCGCGCTGGTCTTCGACCGGGAGCTCGCCCAGGAGGTGGACATGGCGACCGACAAGTCCACCTTCGGCAGCGCCTCCGAGATCCGGGTGACGGTGAAGCCCGGTCACCTGCCCGCCGAGGCGGAGTCGGTGCTCGACGCCGAGCTGGACCAGCTCGGGCGCATTCCGCCGAGCGACGTCGAGCTCCGCCGGGCCAAGCGCAACATCGAGGCTCGCCTGTACCGCGGCATCGAGCGGCTCAACGGGAACGGCAGCCGCGCCGACATCCTGAACGCGATGCAGATGTGGCGAGGCGACCCGGGATTCGTCAACCAGCTCGTCGCCCGCTACCGCGCGGTGACGCCGGCTCAGGTGCAGGACGCCGCGCGGAAGATCCTCGCCTCCGACGCGCGCGTGGTGCTCATCGTCAACCCGGCCCCCAGCCGCACGGCCTCGGCACAGTGAGGACGCACGCTATGGACCGCATCGGCCCCCTCGCGCTGCTCGCCCCCACCCTCCTCCTCTCGTGCGCCACCTCCAGCACGACTCCCACGGCCGGCCCACCGAAGGCCGCGGCCCCCGGACCGGAGAGCGCGGTGTCCGAGACGGGCACCCCGGACGCTCCGTTCCGGAAGACGCTCCCCGAGCCCGGGGCGCCGGTGACGTTCCAGGCGCCGGTCCCGACGGTGAAGACGCTGAAGAACGGGCTGCCGGTGTGGATCGTCGAGCAGCACAACGTGCCGCTCGCCACCGTCGAGCTGGTGGTGCGCGCCGGCGAGGACACCGATCCGTCGGGCAAGCCGGGGACCGCGAGCTTCGTGGCGGACATGCTCGACGAGGGCACCACGCTGCGCGACGCGCCGGCCATCGCCGCCGCGTTCGAGGACCAGGCGGCGCTCTTCCGGAGCCAGGCCGACAAGGACTCCCTCATCGCCGCGGTCTCTTTCCCCGCCGCCTCCCTCTCTCCCGTCCTCGACGTCTTCAGCGACTGCGTGCTGCGCCCGGCGTTCAAGAAGCCCGACCTCGAGCGGGTGCGCGCGCTCCGGCTCGGCGACCTGGCGCAGCTGGAGGCGGACCCGGCGCAGATCGGCAAGACGGTGCTCAACCGCACGGTCTTCGGCGAGGGGCACCCCTGGGCCTTCCCCGTCACCGGGACCGTCGCCTCGACCAAGGCCGCCCGGGGAGATCAGCTCGCGGCCTGGCACCGGACCTGGGTGCGTCCGAACAATGCCGTGCTGGTGGTGGTCGGCGACGTGACCCCGGCCACGCTCCTCCCCGAGCTGGAGCGGCGGTTCGGCGGATGGAAGCCCGCAGCGCTCCCGAAGCGGCGCTCGCTGACGCCCGCTGCCCGGAAGGGCCCGCGGGTGGTGACGGTGGTGGACCGGCCCGGCGCCGCACAGAGCCAGCTCTGGCTGGGCGAGGTCGGCCTCGGCGCGGGCAGCGCCGACCTCTACGCCGCCCAGGTCGCCTCCACCGTGCTCGGCGGCGGCTTCAAGTCACGCCTCAACGCGAACCTCAGGTCGGGGAAGGGCTACACTTACGGCGCCTTCAGCGCCTTCGACGTGCGACGGGAGCCCGGGCTGTTCGCCGTCATCGCCCCGGTGGTGGCGGAGAAGACGCCCGAGGCCCTCCACGAGCTCCTGGGCGAGGTCGACCGGCTCCGCCAGGGCGGCATCGACGCCACCGAGCTCGCCGACGCGAAGTCCGGCCTCATCCAGAGCCTGCCCGCCGAGTTCGGGTCGACGACGAGCACCGCGCTCGCCTTCGGCAAGCTCGTCGCGCTGGGCCGACAGCCGGACTACTTCACCCACTACGTCCAGAAGCTGGAGGCGGTCAGCCGCGAGGACGTGGCCCAGGCGGCGCGGGCGCGCTTCGACACGAAGAACCTCGCCATCGTCGTGGTCGGTCCGCTCGCCGAGCTCCGCCCGCGGCTGGAAGCGCTCGAGCTCGGAAACATCGCCCTGCGAGACGCGACCGGCCAGGCCATCAAGGCGGCCCGGGCCGTGAAATCCAGCGCTCAGTGACGGGCGCCTGGCGCCCCGGTCTTGCCTCGGCATGGCGCCATGCGTCATGCCCGACCCGGACATGTCCATCCTCACTTGACTTCCGAATCGGCCATGACGTGATGCGCGCCTCACAGGGATTCGAGGGAGGGGTCGTACATGAAGAGTGTCGTCTGGGCCGCAGCCGCCGTCTCGGCGGTGTTGCTGGCCGGCTGCAACAGCCCGCACGTCGCGCTCGCGCAGGACAACGCGGTGTCCGTGCCGGTCGGGGGGACGTACGGGTTCAGTGGCCTGGTCCAGGACTCGAACGGGACCATCATCTGGACGCTCGCTGGACCGGGCTCCCTCACCAACACCTCGGGCGCGACCACGATCTACATCGCGCCCACCACCTACGACCCCAGCAACGCCAAGGCCACGCTCACCGCGTCGATCAGCGACGCGGCGGACGCGAAGCAGGTGGTCGCGATCACCATCACCAAGCCCACGTCCGCGACCGGGGGCGTCCCTGTGGTCTCGACGGTGACCGTCGGCTACGACGCGCGGAACATCCCGACCATCAGCTGCACCAAGTCGGTGGACTGCTACGCGGTCCTCGGCTTCATCCACGCGCGTGACCGGCTGTTCGAGATGGACTTCTTCCGGCGCGCGGCGGAGGGGAAGCTGTCCGAGCTGGTGGGCGACGCCGCGCTCGAGCAGGACGAGGCGGTCCGCACCTTCTTCACCACCCGCGACGGCAAGTCGATGCCGCAGGCGCTGACCGATCACGTCAACAGCGAGGACCCCGAGGTCGCCGCGCGGATCCAGGCCTACGCCGGCGGGGTGAACGCCTTCATCGCCACGATCCGCGGCGATCCGTCGAAGCTCCCGGGCGCGTACAAGCAGCTCCAGTACGTCATCAACCCGGCCAGCACGGACGACCTGCCCGACTGGACCGCGGTGGACACGGTGGCCGTGGCCCGGCTGTTCCAGTTCCAGCTGTCGGAGACCGCGGAGCAGAAGGGCGACTACGGCAAGTGGGCGGCCACTTGGGCGGCGCTCATCTCGGGAGGGATCGCGAACGACCCCGGACAGCTCAGCATCGGCCTCTGGATCCAGGCGAAGTCGCCAATCGACTCCTTCACCCTGTCCGGCAGCGGCGCAGCCAACGCGCTGAACCTCAAGGCCGTGCCCCCGCCGGTGCTCGACTCGCTCCGCACCGCCGGCCCGGCGCTCAAGGCCGCGACGCGGAAGCTGGACGCCATCCGCCAGCTCCGGGCTCTGATGGGCACGTCTGCGGGATCCAACAACTGGGTCGTGGACGGAGCGCACACCGACATCGGCAAGGCCTTCGTCGCGAACGATCCGCACCTGCCTCTGATGTATCCGGCGAACTTCCACCTCTCGCACCTCATCGGCTCGGAGGATCAGCTCAACGTCCAGGGGGCGATCTTCCCCGGGTTGCCCGCGACGCTGATCGGCCGCGGCACGCACGTGGGCTGGGGCGTGACCGTCGTGGGTTACGACGTGACCGAGCTCTACCTCGAGACGCTCACCGCCACGTCCGGCGGGGCTCCGGCGGTCAGCTTCAACGGGCAGGCGGTGGCGCTCATCCCGGTTCCGCAGACCTACCGGTTCCGGACCTCCACGGGTCTCGCGACGCTCACCAACGCGCCGGTGGTGCTGGTCTCCCCGCCGCACGGTCCCATCATCGCGGCCGGCCCCACGGCAACCACCGCGATCAGCGCCCGCTGGACCGGACAGGAGACGCTCACCGACGACCTGCACGCGTTCTTCCGGCTGAACAACGCCGCGAGCGTCGAGGACGCCCGGCAGGCGCTCGAGGGTGACACGAAGCCGGACGGCGGCAAGTTCACCGGCTACTACACCGGCGCCCAGAACTTCGTCCTCGCCGACGACACGGGGAACATCGGCTACGTCCCCCACGCCTGCGTGCCGCAGCGGAACTGGGCCACCAGCATCGCCGTCTATCCTCTCCCGAACGTGCCGGTGGACGGGCGCGGCGGGTTCGAGTGGGGGAGCGGCCCGGACGGCGGGCTCCTCTGCGTTGCCAACGACAAGCTGCCGCGCTCCTACCCCGTCGACGGTGGAACCGGCTCGAAGAAGGGCTACCTGGCGACCGCCAACGCCGATCCCCTCGGCGTGTCCGCGGACAACGATCCCTACAACAGCGCCAACAATCCCGGCGGGGTGCCGTACCTGAGCTACGAGTGGGACGATCAGGGGTACCGCATCTTCCGCATCCAGTCGGTCCTCGACGCGAAGATCGCGGACGGCGGGACGGTCTCCCTGGCCGACATGCAGGCACTGCAGGCCGATCACGTCGTGACCGTGGCGGGCCCCTTCATCCAGTACCTGGGCGCACTCCAGCAGGCCGGTCAGCTCCCGACGGAGGGCAACGCGGCGCAGGCAGCGAACATCCTCCTCGCCTGGGCCACCGGGGGGCCCAACATCACGCCGCTCGACTGTCCCACCGGCCTGGCACCCGGCTCGCTCGACCCGGCCACCGCGCTGAACAGCAGTGACCCCGGCGACACCGCCAACTCCGCCGCGTGCATGCTCTTCCACACCTTCCTCCGCCGGGTGCTCGAGCAGACCTTCAGCGACGAGGAGGCCGTGGTCGGCGTGGGCCGCTCGCCCGGCAACGAGGTCCGGGCGCTGATCACCCTGCTCTCCGGTCGAGTCGCAAACCCCAACAACGTCTTCTGTCGCGACGTCGGACCGAACGGCGCGCCACTCAACAGCAAGACCTGCCAGACGCAGGTGCTGGACGCACTCGGCTTCGCCTACGCCCAGCTGAAGGGCGCCTACGGCGACACGAGCAACTGGCGCTGGGGCCGGGTGCACACCATCACCATGCGGTTCATCGTCCCCGGCTACCCGCTCATCGACCCCGGCTTCCGGCCCGGACCGTTCCCGCGCCCCGGCGGCGCCTGGACCGTCGACGTGGGCGCCCCGGCGCCCGTGAGCTCGAGCGTCCTCACCTTCCCGTACGGCTCGGGCGGCAACGTGCGCTGGCTCGCGGCGATGGACGGGACGGTGGACCACACCATGAACCAGCTGCCCGGCGTGGAGAGCGGCGAGGCGTACCCGTTCGGTCAGTCCACGATGCTGACCGACTGGGTGCAGAACAAGTACTTCAACTGGCCACACAACCAGGCCGACGTGACGTCGCTGCGGACCGAGACCTTCTCGCCCTGATGGCTGTCCATTCTGCCGCGGCGGGGCCTCGTGCCTCGCCGCGGCCGGCGTCGCTGGGTGGCGGCTGCGTCGCCCGGCCGCAGGCGCCGTCTTCCCGGTCGGGGTAGAACGCCGGGAGGCTCTCCATGCAGCCCGTCGACGTCTCCTGGCTGGTCCGGCTCCGCTGGGCCGCCGCGGTCCTGTTCCTCCTCCTCGCGCTCGCGGCCCGGTCGTTCTTCCACATCCCGGTGCCGCCGCTCGCGGTGGGCCTCGTCTGGAGCCTCCAGATCCTCAGCAACGTGGCCCTGGGGCTCCGGGTGCGCACCCACCGCACGGTGCGCGCCACCACCGTGGCGGCCATCATGGCGCTGGACACGCTCCTCCTCACCGTCCTGCTCGCGCTGAGCGGCGGCCCGAGCAACCCCTTCAGCGTGCTCTACCTGGTGGACGTGGCGCTCGGGGCGGTGGTCCTGTCCCCGGCGCTGACCTGGGCGCTCCTCGGGCTGGTGCTGCTCTGCTTCGGGACCCTCTTCCTGCCGATGCCGTGGAGCCCGGGCGAAGCGCTCGGACACGCCGAGCTGATGCGCCTTCACCTCCGCGGGATGTGGGTCGCCTTCGCGCTCGCCGGAGGCACGCTGGTCGCCTTCGTGCTGCGGGTGCGCCGGGCCCTGGCCGAGCGCGAGGCGGAGCTCTCCCGGGAGCGGGAGCGCGCCCAGCGGCGCGAGCGGCTCGCCTCGCTGGCCACGCTCGCCGCCGGCACCGCGCACGCCCTCGGCTCGCCGCTGTCCACCATCGCCGTCGCCGCGCACGAGCTGGAGAGGCGGCTGCGCTCGCTCCCCGAGGCTGCCGAGGACGCGCGCCTCATCCGGACCCAGGTCCAGCGCTGCCGCGAGGCGCTGGCCCGGATGTCCACCGAGGCGGGTCAGTCGCCGGGCGAGATGCTCCACCCGCGGCCGGTGGCGCTCCTCCTCGACGAGGCGCTGGAGGGGCTCCCCGAGCCGGACCGGGTGCGGATCGAGCTCCAGGACGGCGTGCGCGAGGCGACCGCCGCGCTCCCGGTGCGGGCCGTGGGTCAGAGCGTCCAGGCCCTCGTCCGGAACGCGCTGCAGGCCTCGCCCGCTGGACGGCCGGTCCTGCTCCGCCTCGGGCTCGAGGGCGACCGGCTGCGGGTCGAGGTCGAGGACCAGGGCGAGGGGATGGCGCCCGAGGTGCTGGCCCGGGCCGGTGAGCCGTTCTTCAGCACGCGCGGCTCGGGGCACGGGCTCGGGCTGGGGCTGTTCGTCGCGAGGAGCCTCGCCGAGCAGCTCGGCGGGGACCTCCACCTCGACTCCGTGCCGGCGCAGGGCACGCGCGCGCGACTCACGGTTCCGCTCGTGCCGGCGTCATGACCTCGCTCTCCATCCTCCTCGTCGACGACGACGAGAACTTCCGCGAGCGGATGGCCCGGGCGCTCCGGGACCGTGGGCACGACGTCCGCACCGCCGGCGGGCCGGACGAGGCGGTCCGGCTGGCGACCGACGACTCCCCGGAGTGCGCGGTGGTGGATCTCCGCATGCCGGGCGGCAGCGGGCTGGATGTGGTCTCGGCCCTGAAGACGCTCGACCCGGCCACGACCGTGGTGGTGCTCACCGGCTACGGCAGCATCGCCACCGCGATGGAGGCCGTGCGCCGCGGCGCGCTCCACTACTTGCAAAA
>CAZDSB010000504.1:0-3792 GCA_964507515.1 uncultured Myxococcaceae bacterium | reverse complement strand
GTGGCGCGGCGACGTTCCTTCTCGTAGTGTCGAGGGCAGCTGAAGAAAATCTCGAAGTTCTTGATTGGTAGTCGAGAACTTCTCGACTTTTGGTCGAACACCTTCCCCGATGGAAACCCTCGATCTCGAGCTGCTGCGGACCCTCTCCCTGGTGCAGGAGACTGGCACCCTCGCCCGCGCGTCCCGGCGCGTGGGACGGACGCTCTCGGCGGTGAGCCTGCAGCTCAAGCGACTGGAGGCGCAGTGCGGGCGCCCGCTGTTCCGGAAGGCCGGGCGGCGTCTCGAGCTCAACGCCGAGGGCGAGCGGGTGCTCGCCGCCGGTCGGCGCATGCTGTCGCTCAACGACCAGCTGCTGGAGAGCCTGCGGACCGAGGATGCCGAGACCCGGGTGAGGCTCGGTGTCCCCCAGGACGTCGCCGAGCGCTGGTTGCCCGAGGCCCTCGCCCGCTTCTCCCGTGCGCATCCGCGCGCCCAGCTGGAGGTGCGCGTGGAGAACAACCTGCTGCTCCGCCAGCTGCTCGCCGATGGCGCGCTCGACGTCGCGGTCACCTTCGACCGCGAGGGCGGACCGCTGCCGTCGGAGATCGAGCTGCCGGTGCGGTGGCTCGCGCACCCCGACTTTCGCTGGGACCCCTCCACGCCGCTGCCGCTGGTGCTGTTCGAGGCCCCCTGCATCTTCCGGCGAATGGCGCTCGAGGCGCTGGATCGCGCCGGCCTCCCGTGGCGCGTCTCCTTCAGCAGCCCCAGCCTCTCCGGACTGTGGGCGGCGGTCGCCGCCGGCCTGGGGGTGACCGTGCGGACCGAGCTCGCGACGCCACCTCGGGTCGTCCCCATGCGGTCGACGCGGCTACCGGCCTTGCCTCCGCTGGCGTTCGGCGTCGAGGTCGCGGGCGAGCCCCCCTCACGGACGATCGAGGAGCTTCGAGCGCTGCTCACCGAGCTGCTCGGGCGCGTGACGGAGGCGCGACCCGAGCGTGCACGGCGCCGTGCCGGAAGGGCTCGCCTTCAGCCGAGGGCGGCGCGGTAGTCGACGTCCTGCTCCTCCACGGTCTCGGCGTCGGCCTCGGCCTGCTGGAAGAAGCGCCGAACGGTCAGCTCGACCTGCTCCGGCTGGACGAGCTGGTTCACCTCTGCGCGGAACGCCGCCGCACCACGCAGGCCGTGCGCGTACCAGGCGAGGTGCTTCCGGAAGCTCCGGACCGCGGCCTGCGCGTCTCCCACGAAGCGCACGTGGGCCCGGAAGTGCCCCAGCACCACGTGGCAGCGCTCCACCGCGTCCGGTGGCGGGCCGCCCTCGAGCTGCCGGAAGATCCACGGGTTCCCGAGCGCTCCCCGGCCGATCATCACCAGGTCGCAGCCGGTGGTCTCGCGCATCCGCGCCGCGTCGGCCGGCGTCTTCACGTCGCCGTTGCCGATCAGCGTCATGGTGCGGACGTGCCGGCGCAGGTCGGCGATCACCGACCAGTCGGCCTGACCGGCGTAGCCCTGGGCACGCGTCCTCGGATGGACTGCCAGACCCACACAGCCGGCCTCCTCCAGCGCCGCGGCCATCTCCACGTAGTTCCGGTGCAGCGCGTCCCAGCCGCTGCGGATCTTCGCGGTGACCGGCAGGCCCGTGGCCTCGCGGATGGCACGCACGATGGCCGAAGCGCGGGCCGGGTCGCAGAGCAGCGCCGAGCCGGCGCCGTTCTTGGTCACCTTCTTCACCGGGCAGCCCATGTTGATGTCGACGATCTGCGCCCCCTGCTCCTTCCCGATCAGGGCCGCCTGGGCCATGACCTCCGGCTCGCCGCCGAAGATCTGGAGCGAGTACGGCCGCTCCACCTCCGGGTCGTGGCGCAGGTAGCGAAGGGTCCGGGCGTTGGCGCGGATCAGTCCCTGAGCGCTCACCAGCTCGGTCGGACAGAGCGCCGCGCCCATCCGGAAGGCGAGCACGCGGAACGGCTCCTCGCTCACCCCGGCCATCGGGGCGAGGACCCAGGGATTCTTCAGCGGATGAGGGCCGAGCCGGAGCATGGGCGACACGGGCGAATAGCACGGAGCCGGTTCTTGCGCGCAGGCCACGCCCACAGGTGCTAGGTCTGGAGCACGTGCTCCGCTTTCGACTTGGCTCCATCGAGGTGGTGGTCCACCCGGCGCACCTCCTGTTCGCTCTGGCACTCGGGCTCTCCGCGAGCCGCCCCGACGATCTATCGGCCGCGGAGGCGGTGGGCGTCTGGGTCGTCCTGGTGTTCCTCTCGGTCCTGTTTCACGAGCTCGGTCACGCGGTCGCCTTCCGGGCCTTCGGGTACAGGTCCACCGTCCAGCTGGTCCTCTTCGGCGGCATCACCACGCCCGAGACCGACCGACCCCTGACCTGGGGCAAGGACGTGGTGTCCACCCTGGCCGGGCCCGGGGTCGGAGTCGCGCTGGGCGTGCTCTGCCTCGTCCTTCACCCGAGGGCCAGCAGCGCTCTCGCGGAGTACACGCTCGAGGTCGGGACGTGGACCAACCTCGTCTGGGCCGGTTTCAACCTGCTGCCGATCCTCCCGATGGATGGAGGCCGGGTCAGCCGGGCGGTGCTCGGAAGGATCTTCGGCCGCTCGGGCGTGGCCGGCGCGTACGCCCTCGGCGTCCTGGTCTGCGGGGGGGTCGCCTACCTGCTCTTCCGGACCGGGTGGGGCGGCCCGGTCACGCTCGTCTTCCTCCTCCTCTTCGCGGCCCAGAACTTCCAGGGGCTGATGGCCGCGTGGCGAGCCGAGCCGGACGCGCTGGCCCCGCCGGAGCTGATCGAGGCGGAGACTCTGTTCCGCGCCGGCGAGTGGGCCCGGGCCAGGGCACTCGCCTCCGCCCTGCTCGACGGCGAGCTCGCGGCGGGCACCCGCTCGCGCGCCCACCACCTGCTCGGCTGGATCGCCCTGAAGGAGGGGGAAGGACGGCGCGCGCTCGACGAGTTCAGCCAGGTGCAGGGCAGGCCCATCGAGCCACAGGCGCTCGCCGCCGCGTTCAGCCTCATCGGCGACGACACCCGGGCCATTCCGCTCTGGGAGCAGGCTGCCCGCCAGAGTGCAGACCCGACCATCCTCCACGAGTGGGCGGGGGCGCTCCTCCGCCACGGTGACGCTCGAGCCGCGGCGGCGGTTCCGGGCGTGGACCTGGCGACCGCCTACGAGCGCGCCGAGCGGGTCGCCTTCCTCCGGGGGGCCTATTCGGAGGCCGCTCGCTTCGGGGAAGAGTCGCTGGCCCGCAGGCCATCCGCGGCCCGCGCGTACGACGTCGCCTGCGACTATGCCCGGGCGGGCGACCTCCGCCGGGCGATGGCCCTCCTCGTCCGGGCGCGTGACCTGGGCTACTCGGACCGTGAAGCCGCCCTGAGCGACCCGGACCTCGTCCCCCTGGCTGGTGAGCCGGCGTTCCAGGAGTGGCTGTCGTCACTCGAGAAATCTGCGGCGTCCTGACAGAGCCCTGACACGGAGTGCGCATGCTGGCTTCCGCACTCTCGCGAGAGGACTCGATGTCCACCCCCGCCGTCGCCATCCGGGACCACCGAATCAACTGGATCCAGTCGATCCCGTTCTTTGCGTTCCACCTGTTCGCCGCGGTGGCCGTCTTCTTCGTCCCCTTCCACTGGTCCTACGTGGTGTGGGCGATCGCGCTCTACTACGTGCGGATGTGGTTGGTGACCACCACCTACCACCGGTACTTCTCGCACCGGACGTTCAAGACCTCTCGCGTGTTCCAGTTCGTGCTGGCCTTCCTCGCCGAGACCTCGGCGCAGAAGGGCGTGCTGTGGTGGGCGGCCAACCACCGGCA
>CAZDSB010000503.1:0-5007 GCA_964507515.1 uncultured Myxococcaceae bacterium | reverse complement strand
CCGAGCACCATCACCTCCAGCAGCACTCCAAGGAAGCCAAGGAAGATGCCGGGGTGGATGTCGGTCTTGTAGCTCTTCATCACCAGCAGGAGCCCCAGAAACATCAGGGTCGAGGTGGCGAGGATGATCGAGACCAGCCCCAGCCACTTCCCGAGTATGTAGCCGAAGCGACTCACCGGCTTGGCGAGCACCGTGTAGATGCTCTTCCGGTCGATCTCCCGGTTGATGATGCCCACGCCGGCGAAGATGGTCAGCGCGAGCGCGAAGACGTTGATCGCCGCGAGGCCCGTGTCCTTGAGCACCCGGTCCATGGTGGTGCTCGTCACCTCGGTGAAGATGATCGAGCTGAGCACCACCACCAGGGCGAAGAGGAACAGCGAGTAGAAGACACGGTTCCGCCGGGCCTCGGTGAAGGTCTGGGCGGCGATGGTGAGGACGTTCGACAGCGCGCTCATGCCGCCACCCGGTCCTGCTCGAGGAGACGGACCACCAGGTTCTCCAGCCCCTCGCGACGAGGCGTGACCGAGACCAGCCTGCCCCGCCGCTCCAGCACCGCGGCGACGAACCGGTGCAGCGCCTCGTCGGAATTGACGAGGTACAGCTTCTGCGCGCCGATGGTGGAGACCTCGGAGGCCAGGGCGGCATCGATGGCGCCGGCGACGTTCTCCACCAGTACCTCGATGGGCCGTGCCTCGCGGGTGTCGAGCAGCTCGCTGACGCTGCCCTCGGAGACCATCCGGCCCCGATTGATGAGCCCGATCCGGTCGCAGATCATCTCGACGTCCGGGATGATGTGCGTGGAGAAGAACACGGTCTTCCCCCGCTTCTTCAGGCCGAGGATGAGGTCCCGCACCTCCGCGCGCCCGATCGGGTCCAGGCCGCTCATCGGCTCGTCGAGGATGACCAGCTCCGGGTCGTGGAGCAGCGCCTGGGCGATGCCCACCCGCTGGTTCATGCCCTTGGAGTAGCGCCGGATCTGCAGATCCCCGGCGTGCCCCAAGCCCACCTCCTCCAGCAGCCGGGTCGCCCGCGCCTCGATGTCGGGCTTGCGCATGCCGCAGAGCTTTCCGCAGAAGCGCAGGAACTCCCGGCCGGTCAGCTGGTCGTAGAAGACCGGGGACTCGGGCAGGTAGCCGATACGCCTGCGCGTCTCGTTCCGCGTCGGGTCCGCCCCGAAGATGGTCGCCGTCCCGCTGTCGGCGCGGAGCAGCGAGACGAGGATCTTGATCGACGTGGTCTTCCCCGCCCCGTTGGGGCCGAGGAAGCCGTAGATCTCTCCAGGCTTCACGGTGAGGGAGAGCGCGTTGAGCGCTTGCCGCCGCCCGACCTTCAGGTCCAGGCGGAAGCTCTTGTTCAGCTCCCGGAGCTCGATGGCATTCATTTGACTGCTCGCACCGGTCCTTCCTTCGGGTGTTCGTAGATCTGGAGCCGGGTGAGGCTCGGCACGACGACCTTCCCGTCCTCGAGGCGGGCATCGGGAGGGAGGTGCGGGAGCGACCCGAGCGCGGCGAGCTCGCCCAGGCCAACCGGCCAGCGCCCCTCGTGATCGCGGAACCGCCGGGCGGCGGCCTCGACCTCGCGCAACGCGCCTTCCGCCTCGATCTCCCGGAGCCGCTGCTTCAGCTTCGCCCGCTCGTCCGGATCGTCGGTCACCTCGAGCATCTGCTCGGTGAAGAGCTTGCCCCGGTCGACGTTGCCGCTGAGCGCCAGCAGCTTGGCGGCGAAGCCCTTGAGATACACGGGAGCTCCGGGGATGGGCGCGGCCTTCGAGAACTGCTCCGCGGCACCGGCCGGATCCTCCTGGAAGTTGAGCAGGTAGAAGCCAAGGTACAGCCGCATCTGCCAGTCGTCCGGCCACTTCGCGATCCCGCGCTGCAGGAATCCGGTCGCCCGGTCGGTGTTGACGAACTGGTAGCGGCCAGTGTCGAAGGGAATGGAGATCCCGGCGAACTTGTAGGCGAAGTGGAAGTCCGGATCGACGCCGACCACCACGTCGAGGAAGTCGCCCAGGTTGCGGTAGTGGTTCAGCTCCTGCGCCGGTTCGACGAAGTACTGGAGCGCACGGATCCAGTACCAGTCTGCGACCAGCTGCTCGAATCCAAAGGACATGGACCGAGCCGTCGCGGGGCTGGGCAGGTAGATGAGCTCGCGTGCGACCAGCAGCTCGTTCCGCGCCTGGCGCTGATCCGCGTACCGGCCCGCGGCGTAGCTGATGAAGAGCAGCGCGGCGATGGCGGCGAGGCCGAGCGCGCTCCAGAAATTTCGTCGCATCGTCGAGAGATGGAGAGCTTAGACCAGAGGACCGGTCACGGACAGTTGACGTCGTTGTAGGTGTTCTTGGGCTCGCCGCCCGGCACCTGGCTGTCCGCGCCGACCAGCGCCGGGCAGATCCCGGCAGTGGTGGACGAGACGCCGGACACGTACCAGAGGTCCAGCTGGGCATCGCTGTCGATGTCCCCGTGTGCTCCGACTCCGAAGGTCCCCGCCCCGTCGGCGACGTTGGGGACCACGCCCACCAGGTCGTTCTGCACGACCAGCGTCGTCCCCGACGGCGTGACCGGGGTGTAGGCGGGCGTGGGCTTGGCGGCGTTCGCGGCCGTGATGCCGGGGCTGGTTCCGTACTTGAAGGTGTCCGCCAGGATGTCTCCGTCCGTCGCCTGGCTCACCCCGGCAGCGGTGGCGCGAGTCTCCGAGGTGTTGCAGGTCTCGTCCACGCGCGTCGTGGTGTTGAGCGTGTATCGGTAGCGGTTTCCGCGCTCGGGCGCGAACCCGATCTTCATGCTGCAGCTCGTGTAGGTGTTCTTGTCCGCGTAGTAGGCGCGCTCGCAGGTGAAGGCTGCCTTGAGGTTTCCCTTCACCTCGGCCTGCTTCGACTTCGCCTGGAAGCGGATGTAGTTCGGGATCGCGAGCGCCGCGAGGAACCCGATCACGGCCACGACGATCATCAGCTCGATCAGCGTGAATCCCTTGCGGATCATGGCAGGCAAGTTGAGAGGGTTTGTGCAGCTCGGTTGCGTACGACCTCGACAAGAAAAACCCCATCGCGGAGTGTGAGCCCCGCGATGGGGTGACAGCCATCGACTGTCCCGGGAGAGCTTACGGGCAGTTCACGTCGTTGTAGGTGTTCTTCGGCTCGCCACCCGGGGCGTTCTGGTCGGTACCCGCGAGCACCGGGCAGATACCGGCGGTGGTCGAGGCAACGCTGGAGACGTACCAGAGGTCCAGCTGGGTGTCGTTGTCGATGTCGCCGTGCGCGCCCGCGCCGAACGAGCCGTTCGGGTCAGCAACGTTCGGGGTGACGCCGACCAGGTTGGGAAGGACGGCGACGGTGGTACCGAACGGCTGGATGGGCGCGTAGATCGGGGCCGGGGCCGCGGCGTTGACGGCGGTGATGCCGGCGCCGGTGCCGTACTTGAACGTATCGGCGAGGATCTCACCGTCGGTCGCGTTGCTCACGCCGGCGGCGTTGGCGCGCAGCTCGGGGGTGTTGCAGGTCTCGTCGCCGCGCGCGGTGGTGTTCAGGGTGTAGCGGTAGCGGTTGCCGCGCTCGGGCGAGAACCCGATCTTCTTGATGCAGCTCGAGTAGGTGTCCTTCTCCTGGTAGTACGACTTCTCGGCAGTGAAGGCACCCTTGAGGTTCGCCTTCACCTCGCTCTGCTTCGAGCGAGCCTGGAACCGGATGAAGTTCGGAATTGCCAGGGCGGCGAGGAGACCGATGATGGCCACCACGATCATCAGCTCGATGAGCGTGAAGCCCTTCTGAAGCTTCTTCATGTGTGCGTGACTCCTGATTCGGGTGATGAGCAGCGGCCGCCCCGAGGGGAGGAGCAACTCGGGGGTGTCCGTGTGCAGGGACCGTTCCAGAGGCCAGGGCGCCGCAAGTGCCTGGATCGTCGTCCCGGGAAGCACCGCCCGGACCCGGCGTGACGAAATCCGTCACCCCAGCCGGACCACCCGCGTCACCTCGAGGGGTCGGGCTCGTCCACACCTTCGCCCAGACCGTGCTTGGCCAGCCGGTACCGGAAGCTGCGGAAGGTGAGGCCCAGGAGCTCGGCGGCGCGGGTCTTCACCCCGTTGGCGCGCTTGAGGGCCGCGAGGAGGTAGCGCCGCTCGGCCTCGTCCAGGTGCTTCTCCAGCGAGAAGGTCTCGCCGAGATCCACCTGGTCGGTGCCGGGCGGCGGGGTGGGCTGCTCGCCCCTGAGCGTCGGGGGGAGCGTCTCGGGCCCGAGGACGTCCGACTCGGCGAGCGTCGCCGCGCGCTCCACGATGTTCTGCAGCTGCCGCACGTTCCCCGGGAAGGCGTAGGAGCGGAGCACCCCCAGGGCCTCGGGCGAGAACCGGAGGCCGGGGCGGCCCAGGTCCTCGGCCAGGCGCGAAAGGAAGAACTCCGCCAGCTCGGGGATGTCCTCGGCCCGCTCGCGCAGCGGCGGTAGCTCGATGGTGATGACGTTCAGCCGGTAGAAGAGGTCCTCGCGAAAGCGGCCGGCCTTCACCTCCTGGTCGAGCCGCTTGTTGGTCGCCGCGAGGAGCCGGGCCTCGAAGGGGACCTCGGCGGTGCTGCCCACCGGCTTGACCTTCCGTTCCTGGAGTACGCGCAGGAGCTTCACCTGCGTCGCCGGCAGCATCTCGCCGATCTCGTCCAGGAAGACGGTCCCCTCTCCCGCCGAGACCAGGAGCCCAGCTCGATCGCTGGCGGCGCCGGTGAAGGCGCCCTTGACGTGCCCGAACAGCTCCGACTCCAGCACGCCCTCCGCGAGCGCTGCGCAGTTCACCGGGAGAAAGGGCCGGCCGGCGCGCGGAGACGCGAGGTGGACCGCCCGGGCGACCAGCTCCTTCCCGGTGCCGCTCTCGCCGACGATGAGCACCGTGGAGCGGCTGGCCGCCACCTTCCGCACCAGGGCGCGGATGTTCTCCATCGCCGCGCTCCTGCCCACCATCGACAGGCTGTGCTCGGCGAGCGAGGCCCAGAGCTGCTGGTTCTCCTGCCGGAGGGTCCGCTTCTCCAGC
>CAZDSB010000502.1:0-2681 GCA_964507515.1 uncultured Myxococcaceae bacterium | reverse complement strand
GGATGGAAGATCTTGAGGTACAGCGGCACCTCGCGCCCCGAGTAGTCACCCACCTCCGCCGCATCGAGGAACGGGAACCGGGTCACGTAGCCGGTCGCGGCGATGATCGCGTCGACCTCAGCCGAGCTGCCGTCGACGAAGTGCACCGTCTTGCCCTCGAAGCGAGCGATGTCGGGGCGCGGATGGATGCGCCCGTGGCGGATGAAGTACAGCAGCTCGGAGTTGATGGTCGGGTGTGCCTCGAACGGACCGTGCTCGGGCTCGGGGAGCCCGTAGTGCGAGTTCTTTCCCTGCACCAGCCACACGGTGAGCTTCCCCATGTGTTGCCGGATGCTTTTGGGGAGCTTGCG
Source organism: uncultured Myxococcaceae bacterium (assembly GCA_964507515.1). Classification (GTDB taxonomy): domain Bacteria; phylum Myxococcota; class Myxococcia; order Myxococcales; family Myxococcaceae; genus RPRB01. The sequence goes on along the minus strand of CAZDSB010000502.1, from coordinate 2,331 downwards.
CATCAGCCGGTCGTTGATCACGTCCGTCGGCAGCCCCATCAGGAACTTGGGCACGAACCAGTAGCCGCGGCGCATGCTGATCTCGGTGCGCGCCGAGACGCGTGAGCTCTCCACCGCGATGTCACACGCCGAGTTCCCGCCGCCGATGACCAGCACCTGCTTGCCGGTGAACGGTGCGGCCGCCTTGTAGTCGTGGCTGTGGAGGAGCTCGCCGTCGAAGGTGCCAGGGTAGCTCGGCATCCGCGGGTCCCAGTGGTGGCCCGAGGCCACCAGCAGCGCGTCGAACTCCTCGCGCCGCCCGTCCTTCAGCGTGACGGTCCACCCGCCCTGGGCCCGCGGCCGCGCGCTCGAGACCTCGGTCCGGAGCTGGAGCACGCGGTCCACCCCGAAGTGCCGGGCGTAGCTCTGGAAGTACGCCTTCAGCTGCGCGTGCCCCGGGTAGTCGGGGTATCCGTCCGGCATCGGGAAGTCGTCGTACTGGGAGAGGCGCTTGCTGGAGATGATGTGCGTCGTCTCGAAGACGCTCGAGTGGCCCGGCTCCGGGGAGTAGATCCAGTTGCCGCCCACCTCGGCGTTGCGGTCGTACACCACCACCCGCCGGAAGCCGGCTGCCAGGAGGTTCTTCGCCGCGGCGATGCCCGACGGGCCGGCGCCGAGCACGCACACGCGCTGCTCGGTTCCACCGGAAGCCTGGACGGGGCGTGCCTGCATGCTCGGCGTCCACGTTCTCACAACCGTGCGGCCGGATGGCAGCAGGGGAGGGATTCCCGGAGGCTTCTGATAATCTCACGGTCCGCTTCAGGCCCATGACGTCCCCGCCCATCCCCGAGTCACCCCCGCCCGAGGATCGCTCCCGGCATCGGCTGATCCTCACCGACCGGCCAGCTCCTCCTCCCGGGCCGCCCTGGAAGTTCTGGGCGCGGCGTGGCGGAAAGCTCGTCGCCTTCCTCCTGCTGGTGGGGACGACGGCCGCCGTCGTCGGGGCGATCGCCGTCTACTACACCTTCAGCGAGGGACTGCCCGAGATCCCCCGCGTTGCCGCCTGGGCCCCGCCGATCCTCACCGAGGTTTACGCGGACGACCAGGTGCTCGCGGGCGAGTTCTACGACGAGCGCCGCAAGGTCGTCCCCTACGAGCGAATCCCCAAGCGGCTCGTGCAGGCGTTCATCGCCTCCGAGGACGCGAGCTTCTTCGACCACCCGGGCATCGACGCCTTCGGCACCCTGCGCGCGGCGATCAAGACCGTGCTCAAGAAGTCCACCGGCGCGGGCAGCGTGCAGGGTGGCTCGACGCTGACACAGCAGACCGCGAAGGCGCTGCTCATCTCGTCGGAGGGCTTCGCGAAGGCGACCAAGCGCAGCGGCGCCGCGGGCCTCAAGCGCAAGGCCCGCGAGGCGATCCTCGCGCTCCGCCTGGAGAAGGCGCTGCGCAAGGAGGAGATCCTCTACCTGTACCTGAACGGGGTCTACCTCGGGCACCACAGCTACGGCGTGCAGGCCGCGGCCGAGAACTACTTCCGCAAGGACGTGCGCGATCTCACGCTCGCCGAGGCGGCGCTCATCGCGGGGCTTCCGCAGGCACCGAGCAAGTACTCCCCGTTCCTCAATCCTCGGTCTGCGAAGGCACGCCGCGGCTACGTGCTCGGACAGATGAAGGACAAGGGGATGATCTCCAAGGCCGAGTACGACGCGGCGATGGCGGAGGAGATCCACGTCTACCCGGTGGAGGACGTCTTCCACGAGTTCGCGCCCTACTTCGTCGAGCAGGTGCGCAAGGACGTCGTCCAGCGCTACGGCAACCCCAGCTTGCTTCGCGGCGGTCTCAAGGTCTTCACCACCATGGACTCGGAGAAGCAGCGCGCCGCGCAGGACGCGATGCTCGGCGGGCTCCTCGCGGTGGACAAGCGGCAGGGGTTCCGCGGGCCGGTGCTGACCCTCGAGACGCCCGAGCAGCGAAAGGCCTTCGTCGACCGGAGCGAGAAGGCGCTCGAGGGCAAGCCCATCGAGAACAACCGGTACTACGTCGCGCTCGTGACCGCGGTCGACGACACGCGGGTCGACGTGCAGGTGGGCACGCACAAGGGCGTGCTGCCGCTGCTCGGCATGCGCTGGGCACGCAAGGTGAACCCCGAGGCCTACTACCCCTCGGCGATGCTCACCTCGGCGAAGAAGGTGGTGAAGCCGGGTGACGTCATCGTGGTGCGCTCGGTCCAGGCGAAGGACCTGACCGACGATCGCGAGCAGTACGACAAGAAGCTCTTCGACGCGCTCCCGCAGAACGTGCAGCTCTACCGCCTGGAACAGGAGCCCGAGCTCCAGGGCGCGCTGGTCT
>CAZDSB010000501.1:0-9626 GCA_964507515.1 uncultured Myxococcaceae bacterium | reverse complement strand
CGGCGTGCCCGAGCTGAAGCTCGAGCGCCAGATCATGATGAAGTGCGACATGTGCTACGACCGGACGAGCGTCGGCAAGAAGCCGATGTGCGCGACGGTCTGTCCGAGCCAGGCGCTCTTCTACGGCACCCGCGAGCAGATCGAGCAGCTGCGGCCTCGTTCGATCCCCACCAACCGCTTCCAGTTCGGCAAGCAGACCATCACCACCGGCGTCTCGGTGATGGTGCCGCGCGACGGGCCTCGCCCCGAGGTGCTGGACGTCACCGCCGCGATGGACGCCGAGCCGACGACGCGGGCACGTTCCGGCGTGGCCGCCCGCATCCCCGGGCTCGAGGTGCTGGCCGACCCCTTTGCCGAGATCGAGGTCTGAGCATGACCACGCCCCTGGATCCACGAATCGACTCGCCGGGCCGGGAAGGTCTCACCGGCACTGCCCGCAGCAGCGTGTACGAGCCGGTGGCCGATCGCGAGCAGCTCTCGATTCCACCCGACGGACGCCCCGACTCCGCCCAGCCCGCCTGGCGTGGTGATTTCCCCATCGACTGGCCGGCGGACCACTACGTCGCCCGGCGCGACTTCACTCGCTTCCTGGTGCTCACCAGCCTCGCGTTCACCGTGGGCCAGGGGTGGATCGCGGTGCAGCAGTGGTGGCGCGACCGGCGGGGGCGGCCGCCCCTGAAGCGCATCGCCGCGCTCCGGGAGCTCGCTCCGGGCTCGGTCCGCGTCTTCTCCTATCCCGGGGAGAACGACCCCTGCTTCCTCGTCCGGACGAAGGACGGCGGGCTGCTGGCCTATGGGCAGAAATGCACCCACCTCTCGTGCGCGGTCATCCCCGATCCCGAGCGAGGGGTCATCCGCTGCCCGTGCCACGAGGGCCTGTTCGAGCTGGGCTCGGGCCGGCCGATCGCCGGTCCACCGCCGCGCCCCCTCCCGAGGATCCTGGTCGAGGTCCGGAACGGGGAGGTGTACGCCACCGGCGTCGAGGAGAGGACGGTCTAGGCCATGCCCGCGCCGGCACGTGGATTCAGCCGAGAACAGCGCACTACCATCGTCTACGGCATCCTCGGGTTCGTGGTGGTGCTGGTCATTCTTCAATTGTGGCTGCTCACCGCGACCATGAACGCCTTCCTCGGCGGGGACAGCGCGGTCGTGTGGCCGGCCGGCGTGGCCTCGACGGTGTGCCTGGCGCTGAACGCAGGCCTCCTCCGCTACCTCTCGCGTCTGGAGCGCGCGGCAGCCCGGGCCGGCGGTCGCTGAGTCACCGGCTGCGGCCGTCGAACTCCTGCACCTGGAACTGCCCCGGCTCGAAGCCGTCCAGGCAGCGGGCGTTGATGGCCACCGTCGGCTGCCCGTCCCGGCCCGTCCCCCGCGCGAAGGACTTGATCCCGCACGTCTTGCAGAACAGGTGGTGGATGACGTGTTTGTTGAACTGGTAATCGGTGGTCGCGTCCGCGCCGCGGTCGAGGTGGAACTTCGACGCGGGGACGAACGTCAGAAGCGTCCCGGCCTTGCCACACATCGAGCAGTTGCAGCTGATCACCTTCCCCCCGCGCTCCAGCTCCACGGTGTAGCGCACCGCCCCGCACTGACAGCCTCCGGCCCTCGTCTCGGTCTCCGCCATCTCGGCCTCCGAGCGACGAAGCTGTGCATCGTTCACCCCGCACTTCAAGAGGTCATCGGGCTGTCTTCCCGGAATGTTCCGGTTAGAGTTCCCGGGCGATGACGAGGCCCTCCATGCAGAACGAGAAGAAGCCCGAGACGCCGCAGATTGCCGCCCCCACCCCCTTCACCCCCATCGATCAGCACCTGTTCGAGTCGCGGACGGTGTTCGTCAGCGGGGAGGTCAATTCCGATCTCGCCCTCCGGGTGAACCGGCAGCTGCTCGCGCTGGAGCGCAGCAACCCAGGTGCGCCCATCGTCCTCTGGGTGGACTGCCCGGGCGGCGAGGTCTACTCCGGCTTCGCCATCTACGACACCGCCCGCTTCATCGCCCCCCGGGTGATCACCGTGGTCGCGGGCTTCGCCGGGAGCATGGGCTCGGTGATCGCCCTGGCGGCGGAGAAGGAGGACCGCGTCGCCCTCCCCAACGCCAAGCTCCTCATCCATCAGCCGCTGGTCGGCGGGGTCATCCACGGCTCGGCAAGCGACCTCGAGATCCACGCCCGGGACATCATCGAGCTGAAGAAGAAGATGCACAGGCTCTACGCCGAGCGCACCGGCACGCCCCAGGAGCGCTTCGTGGATCTCATGGAGCGCGACCGCTGGATCGATCCGCCCGCCGCCATCGACCTCGGCCTCATCTCCAAGGTCGTCAACACCCGCAAGGAGCTCGATACGCTCCTTCAACGGGGACACTGAGCCTGGACGCTGGCGCGCCCCGGTGCGCTTCCTCGGGCGTCCCCCTGGGTCCGGCGAACTGAGCTAGCCGGCGAGCGTCTCGAGGTAGGCCACGTGGCTGTTCACCGCCGCGTCGAACCCCGCGACCTTGGGGTTGCTGGCCTCGATGACCAGGTACTCGTCCGGCGCGTGCGCTCCCGACCCGTGCCCCAGCCCGTAGTGGCCCGCCGGGAGCCCGAGCGGCCTCTCGGTGAAGAGGTACCCGGGCCACGATCCACCGCTCCGCGGCCAGAGCAGCGGGTCGATGCCCATCTTCCGGTAGACGGCCTCCATGTTCTTGATGAACGCCGAGTCGGCCGGGGTGGTGGTCGGGTCGTAGCCGCCGCTCATGTTGACCTCGAGGTCTCCGAACCCGCGCTTCTGGAGGTGCGCCTTCAGCGCCGCCAGCGCCGCCTCGGCGGTCATGTCCGGCACGAGGCGCAGGTCCAGCTTCGCCACCGCCCGCGCCGGCAGCATCGTCTTCCCGCCCGGCCCGGTGTAGCCGCCCACCAGACCCTCGATGTTCACCGTGGGCCTGCTGCACAGCCGCACCAGCGCGTGCTCCCAGTCCTCGTCATGGATCCAGTGCTTCGCGCCGAGCAGCTGCTTCGCCTGGGCCTCGCTCATGCGCTGCGCGGCGCGCTTGACCATTGACAGCTCGGCGGACGAGAGGGGTCGCGCCTTGTCCGCGAAGCCGTCGATCGCCGGCTCGGCGCCATCGGGTGTCACGAGCGTCGCCAGCGCCTGCACCAGGTGGAACGCGGGGCTGTCCAGCCGCGCCCGGTTCGCGCTGTGGACGTCCTTCGAGGGGCCCCGGCCCCACTTCGCGCCGGATGCGACGAGCTCGAGCTCGATGACTCCCTTGCCCCCGAGGGTGATCTCCAGCGCCCCGTCGGGGTCCTGAGATGCGGAGGGCATGAAGATGCCCAGCGACTTGCCCAGGGCCGCGGCGATGTCGGGGCGGCGCACCACCTCGCCGAAGTGCGGCGACCCGATCTCCTCCTCCCCCTCGGCGACCAGTACCAGATTCACCGGCAGCTTCCGCTTCCCGGTCCGGTAGGCCTGCAGCGCCGAGAGGAACATGGCCTCGGGGCCCTTCTGGTTCACCGCGCCCCGCCCGACGAGCACCTTCCCGAACCCGGCCTTGTCGACCAGCCGGCCCTCGAACGGAGGCGAGGACCACTCGGTGGGGTCGACCTGCTTCACGTCGTACATGAAGTACAGCCCGAGGGTCTTCTTCGCGCCCGCATCGAGCGTGGCGAACACCCCGGGCTTTCCCGAGGTCGGGACCTGCTCGACCTTCTGGAACCCGGCGTCGCGGAGCATCTGGATGAAGTGGGGCACGCCGGTCTCGTAGCCCTTTCCCTCCGCGGCGATGCACGGCTCGCGGATCCACGCCTGCAGCCGCTGGACGTTTTCGTCGTGCCGGCGCGCGATCTCCGCGCCGAGGGGGCCCGGGGGTGCCGCCGCGAGCGACAGCCTCGGCCAGGAGGCGGCCGCCGCCGTTCCGACCGCGGCGCCGAGGAGGGTGCGACGTGAGAGGTGGCTCATGGAAGTGGCGGAGTCTCTGAAAACGGACCCTCGAAGTCCACCTTCACTCGGTCAGTGGACTGGTCCAAGCTGAGAGCAACGATGCGCCGCGTTCGTGCCCTCCTCCTCGCCTTCGTCGGCCTCACGGCCTGCGCGAGCCTGTTCGGCGAGACGGCGCCTGCACCGGGACAGCTGAAGCCCACCTGCGCCGATCTGGAGACGGAGGTCTGCCCCACCGAGTCGATCACCGTCTCGGCCCAGAGCCTTCCCTACCTGGACCCGGGTGACGTCGCGGCGCTGCTCGCCGACCGCCGTCCGGTGCCGGTCCACTGCATCCTCCGCGAGACCGGCGCGATCGAGTCCTGCCACGTGCTCGATCCCCGCGGTCAGCCGCTCGATCAGTCGATCGAGTCCTGGCTGCAGAGGCGTCACTACGTCCCCGTCACCTACAAGGGGAAGGCCGTGCTGGTTCCGTACACGTTCCTCGTCTCGTTCAACCCTCCACCTGCCGAGCTCGCCCGCACCGCGGCGGTGCGCATCGAGGTCTTCCGCGCGCTGCTCTTCCGGCTTCGCGGTCCGGCGGCGGACGCCGGATCCGCCCGCCCGCTGGTCTGCGTGGGCATCGGTGACGACGTGGCCGATCCACCCAAAAACGAGATGGAGGCGCTCACCCGCGCCGGCGCCCAGGTCGAGCCCGCCTCGAGCTGCTGGGGCCTGATGCAGACCGGAGGTGGCTCCTCGACGTTCGGCAACATCGTGGTGCGCGACGTGAAGTTCGAGCAGCCCGACGTGGCGGAGGTCCGCGCGGAGCTGGGAGTCTCGGGCCGGACCCCGGAGTACCTCCTGCTGCGCGTCAGCCGCCTGGGAGGTCGCTGGCTGGTCGAGGAGTTGCCCGCGCCTGCGCAGGATGGAGGCGTGGGAGCCACCGCGGATGCCGGCCTGCGGTGAAGGATTTATCTCGCCGACCGGTTCGGGTGTGGGAGTCCTGGAACCTGCTTTCAGGAGCTCATCTCGATGCGCCGTCCAGTCTTCTCCCCTGCAGCCCTCGTCCTCGTCTCGTGTCTCGCCAGCGGTCTGGCGTTCGCGCAGCAGACGCCGTCCACCTCACCGCAAGGTCCATGTGCCGCCGACGTCGCCCGACTGTGTCCCGATGCTCACGGCCGCGCCGGCGTCCACGCCTGCTTGAAGCAGAACGCCGATCAGGTCTCGGCCGAGTGCAAGGCGCGCATCGAGGAGGTCCACCAGAAGTTCGAGGCTGCGAAGGCGGCCTGCCAGCCCGACGTGGCGAAGTTCTGCGCCGACGTGAAGCCTGGCGGTCACCGGGTGGCGGCGTGCTTGCGTGACCACGCCTCGGAGCTGAGCGAGGCGTGCCAGGCAGCGATCCCCGCGAAGAAGGGCAGCTGACGTCTCCGCGGCCCGACCGGGCTCACCTCGACGCGGGCCGCCTCGCAGGCGAGCTCGCGTGCGGCGGTCCGGGCGGGAGGGCATAGAACTCGCCCAGCGCCGTCCGGATGCCTCGCGCCGTCTTGGTCGGCGTCTTCCCCAGCAGAACCAGAGCATCGGTTCCCACCGGATCGATCCACAGCTCGTACGCCGTCGCCGACCCCTCGCCGCTGGTCCCGACCGCCTGCTGGTCGTTCCGGGTCCTGATGAAGAAGCCGTAGCCGACGTCGGAGCCAGGACCGAGCGGCAGGCGCGGTTGCCACAGCGCCGTCCGTGTCCGGAGCGAGACCAGCTTCCCGGCCCGGAGCAAATCGATGAAGCGGAACTCGTCGTCGAGCGTGGTCGTCCCGCGCGACGCATCCGGACAGCCAGGACGCGGGCCGACCGAGGTGTCCTTCATCCCTGCCGGGCCGGCGATCCGCGACTCGACGAACTGGGCGAACGACGTGTCCGACACCTGGGCCACGAGTCGCTCGACCAGGACCCACGGGCGCTCGTCGCTCGGATCCACCAGCGTTCCCGGTACGGCCCGGAGCGGAGCCCTCGCCGCGTCGTCCAGCCGGGCCTCCAGGCTGTCGCCCGTGCTCGCGCCGCCCAGGCCCGAGGAGTCGGTCAGGAGATTGGAGACGGTGAGGCCGGCGAAGGACGTTCCGGCGGTGTCCGGCATCCGCCGCTCGAGCCGGTCGTCCCAGTCGAGCTTCTCTCCGTCGACGAGCAGGCCCACAGCGATCGTCGCCAGCAATCGCCGGCCGGCTCCCAGGGGGAGGCAGGCGGTGTCGCCGAAGTCGTCGTCGATCTCCGGCTTGCCCGCGTGGACGACGCGGAACTGGCCCTGGAACCCGTCGTTGGACCCGATCCGCTCCAGATCGGACTTCAGCGCGACGAGCCAGTCGTCCCGGCGCTCGACCTTCGTTTCCGCGGAAGGCGGAGGCGCGTGGGAACACGCCATCGACGACAGCAGCACTCCCGCCAGCAGATTGCGGCCCACCTTCTCTCCTCGCATGGATTTTCGAACGGTAGCACCATGGGACGGGCTGGCACCGACTTCGCCACCGGCGTAGAGCGCGACGGCAGGAGGTGCACGATGGCGCGGATGATGGCGGTCCAGGTGCCGAGGGCCCACGGGGACCTCGAGGTGGTGGAGCGGGAGGTGCCCGAGCCCGGCCCGGGGCAGGTGCGGATTCGTGTCCAGGCCTGCGGAGTGTGTCACAGCGACGTCGTCACCAAGGAAGGCGTCATCCCCGGAATCACCTATCCCCGGGTCCCGGGCCACGAGGTGGCGGGAGTGATCGACAGGCTCGGTGAAGCGGTGAAGGGCTGGACCGAGGGGGAGCGCGTCGGAGTCGGCTGGCATGGAGGCCACGACGGGACGTGCACCGAGTGCAGGCGCGGCGACTTCATCAACTGCGCCAACATGCTCATCGCTGGCGTCAGCTACGACGGTGGATACCAGGAGTTCATGGTCGCCCCGGTCGAGGCGCTGGCCCGGATGCCCGGGTCGCTCGAGGCCGCAGAGGCCGCGCCGCTGATGTGCGCCGGAATCACGACCTTCAACGCCCTCAGGCACAGCGGGGCGCTCCCGAGCGATCTGGTCGCCGTCCAGGGGATCGGCGGTCTGGGACACCTCGGCATCCAGTTCGCGAACAAGTTCGGATACCGGGTGGCGGCCATCGGTCGCGGTCCGGAGAACGCCACCCTCGCCAGGAAGCTCGGCGCCCACGTCTACATCGACAGCGCGAAGAGCGACGTGTCGGCCGAGCTGCAGAAGCTCGGTGGCGCCCGCGCGATCCTCGCCACCGCACCCTCCGGGAAGGCGATGTCCTCGCTCGTCGGCGGTCTGGGGGCGAACGGCACGCTGATCGTCGCCGGCGCCCCTGCCGACCCCCTCGAGGTTCCTGCCTATCTCCTCATCTCGGGCAAGCGGCGGATCCAGGGCTGGGCGTCCGGCGTCCCCACCGACTCCGAGGACACGCTCCGCTTCTCCGACATGACCGGGGTTCGGCCCATGATCGAGAAGTTCCCGCTGGCGAAGGCCGCGGAGGCCTACGCCCGGATGATCAGCGGAGGCGCCCAGTTCCGGGCCGTGCTGACGATGTAGTCCGACGGAGCGAGAGCGCGACGGCGGCCAGGACCAGCCCCGCCGAGAGGATGAACGTGACGCGCAGCCCGCCGGACAGCGCTGCGGTGGGTGCGGTCACGAGCTCGGGCGTTCCGGACGCCAGCGCGAAGATTGCGCCCATCACGGCCGCCCCGGTGATGAGCCCCAGGTTGCGTGACAGGCCGAGCATCCCGGAGACGATTCCTCGCCGCTCCGGGCCGGCGCTGGCCATGACGCTCGTGGTGTTCGCAGCCTGGAACAGCGCGTAGTGGGCGGTGACCACGGCGATGGCCGTGAGGTACCCCGCGACCCCGAATCTCGCCGGCGCGACGGAGAGCGCGAGGAGCCCCGCGGCCATTCCCACCAGCCCGAGGGTCGTCATCCGCGCGCTTCCGAGGCGATCCACGATCCGTCCCGCCGGTATGCCGGTGAGCGCGGCCACCGCCGGCCCGACGGACATCACCAGTCCGACGCGTGCCGCGTCGAGCCCGAGCCCGCGCGAGAGGTAGAACGGGCCCACCACCAGCGTCGCCATCATCACCGTGGACACGATCGCGGTCGTCACGAGTCCCGTGGTCAGGATCCGGTCCCCGAACGCCTCCAGCCGGAGCAGTGGCGACCCGACCCGCGCCTCGACGACGACGAAGAACCCCAGCGCGACCGCGGCCACGAGGATGAGCGCACCGTTGACCGGGCCGAAGGTCCCGTGACCTGTCGTGACCGCGAGCGCGTACGCCCCGAGAGCGGCGGCCAGCAGGAGCGTTCCGGCTCCATCGAACGAGGCTCGATCCCCACTCCGCGCGGAGCGATCCGCCGGGAGGGTCCACATCGCGAGGAGGAGGTTCACCATCCCCAGCGGGACGTTGACGAGGAAGATCATCCGCCAGCCGGACAGCGCGATCAGCACGCCGCCGAGCGACGGCCCCAGGGTCGTCCCGATCGCGCTCATGCTGCCGAGCAGGCCCATCGCACTGCCGGTCCGGCCGGCGGGAACGGTCTCGCCGACGAGGGCGATGGTCAGGGGGAGCATCACCGCCGCTCCGACGCCCTGCGCCCCTCGGGCGACGACGAGGACCGGAAGCGTCGGCGCGAGACCGCAGGCGAGCGACGCCCCGGTGAACACGCCGGTGCCGATCAGCAGGAGTCGTCGCCGGCCCACGAGGTCCCCCAGCCGGCCGGCGCCCACGACCAGGGTGGTGGTCGCGAGGAGGTAGGCCAGGACCACCCACTGGACCTCCGGGAACGAGGCGCCGAACGCCTCGGCCAGGGTCGGAAGCCCGACGTTGGCGATGCTGGTGTCGAGCGAAGGCATCAGCATCGACAGCGACAGGCTGGCCAGCGCCCACCGGGTGGGTAGGCATCGGCCGAGCGCGCAGGAGGTACCGGTGCCTCGATCGAGCGGGATCGTCATGCCCCTCTTCTAGAGGCCGATGAGACATGGCGGAAGGTGCATGCTTTGCACTCGATGCATGCATGGGACGCCACATCTCGCCTCGCGCGTGCTAGGCCAGGACCCATGTCTCGTCCGGACCTCAACCTCCTCGTCACGCTGGACGTCCTGCTCACCGAGGGTAGCGTGGCCCGCGCCGCACGGCGCCTGCGCCTGAGCCCGTCGGCGATGAGCCGGGCGCTGGCGCGGCTGCGCACCACCGTCGGAGACCCGCTGCTGGTGCGCGCCGGCCGCGGGCTTGTGCCCACCCCGCGAGCACTGGCGCTCCGGGAGCGGGTCGGTCCGCTCGTGCAGGAGGTGGAGGCAGCCCTCACTCCCGCGGTGGCTCCCGACCTTGCACGGGTCGCGAGGACCTTCACGGTGCGCACGAGCGACGGCTTCGTGGAGAACTTCGGGCCGCCACTCCTGCGGCGCCTCGGCAGGGAGGCCCCCGGCGTCCGGCTCCGGTTCGTCCAGAAGACCGACGGCTCCAGCGCGATGCTGCGCGAGGGTGAAGCCGATCTGGAGACCGGCGTGCTGGGCGAGGCCACCGGTCCCGAGCTCCGCACCCAGGCCCTCTTTGGCGACCGTCTGGTCGGTGTCGTCCGGCGGAGGAATTCGCTCGCACGGGGGCGAGTCACCCCTACCCGCTACGCCGCCGCCCTCCATGTCCACGTCTCACGCCGGGGGCTCGACCGGGGACTGGTGGACGAGGCACTGACGATGCTGGGGCTCGAGCGGCACATCGTC
>CAZDSB010000500.1:0-5264 GCA_964507515.1 uncultured Myxococcaceae bacterium | reverse complement strand
TTTGTGACGGGCGGTGTCCCGCGTCGGGACGGTCGGGGCCGCGGCGTCCGCCTAGAAAACCGTCGGGGTGACTTCCACCTTCATGAGGTAGGTCGCCTCGAGGTCGCTCTTGAACGAGATGAGGTGCTCGTCGTTGTCGAGCAGGTTGGCGCTGCGCTCGAACACGCCGGTGGAGTTCGACTCGGTGGCCACCGTTTGCCCATCCACGTCGACGCGCGTGCTGGCCTTGCACCCGGTCTCGTACCAGACGATCGAGGTGAGGGTGCCGACGGCCGAGATGTTGTCAAAGAAGAAGCTGACCTTCACCTCGCTCGGCTCGTCGAGGCGGACGATGATTCTTCCCTGTCCCGGGAACCGCCCCTGGATGTAGCTCTCGTCGCCGATGAAGCAGCTCGCAGTCTGGTTGCAGACCGGCCAGCTCCCGTTGCAGCTGTCGAGCACCCGGGCACCGATGAAGTCGTCGCGACCGCTGCTACACCCACACAGCCACACCACGAGCGCCGCGACGAGCGCGGTTCGTCTCTGGAAGGGGCTCGAGGGGACCGGTAGACTTCTTTTCATGATCAAGCGCCTTCTCGTCTCGTGCGCGGTGCTGCTCGGTGCCGCCGGAATCGGTTGTGGTGGTGATTCGGCCGAGTCGCTGCCGCCCAAGCCGCAGATCGTCACCGATCGTGACTCTATCGTGGACCAGGCGATCTTCGCAGGCCAGCAGAAGAACCAGACGCTCCAGGTCATCAACAAGGGCCAGCAGGATCTGGTGGTGAGTAGTTTCACGCTCCAGGCCGACAGCGGCTGGACCCTGGTGAGCACCTCGCCCAACCTCGCCCAGGACGACGGCTCGCAGAGCCCCACGGTGAAGTCCAACAAGACCGCGTTCATCACCATGACCTGCAAGCCCACCACGGCCGGTCAGACGATCACCGGAACGCTGACCATCAACTCCAACGCGGAGAACAAGCCGGTCAAGACGGTCACCGTGAGCTGCGGTCCGGCCGTCGCTCCCTGATTCTTCCGGCGACGTCTTTCTTTCCGACCGGGTGGGCCTCATGGGCTCACCCGGTTTTTCTTTTCCAGTGCCTCGACCGGGTGTGGTGAGCGCTAGTTCTTGGTGAAGCCGCACGGCGTGGGGCAGGCGATGGTGGCTCCGCCGGGCACGGACGTGAAGTTGTAGGGGTAGGAGCCAAGGCCGCCCCATCCGGTCTCCACCGTGTAGGGGAGCGCGTAGGTCGTCAGCCAGCCCGTGCGGTTGATGGGGAACACCGAGATGAACATCCGCGCGTTCCCCGAGACGGGCCCGGTGAACCTCTGCTCGAGGCAGCCGCAGGCGTAGTCGCGGAAGGTGGTGAGCACGTTGCCGGTGGGCGCCGAGCCCGAATAGGCCCGGTCGTAGGCGGGCTCGTTCGGCGTGGCCTGCGGGGCGGAGTTCCACCACGAGGTCACCGGGTTGTCGTTGTAGATCAGGCCCAGCTGGCTTCCGCCGTTCTGCGTGCGGGTCTGGATGCTCGCGCAGTCCACGCCGGCGTCCGGCACGCAGAAGCCGAGGCGGATGCCCAGGTCGTACGGCGGCGTGGTGGTCATCGTCGCCGACGGGATCCGCCACTGGAAGAAGAGCCGGGAGTCGGTGGGCACCGCACCCACCGGCACGTCGACCACGTACGTGTCCACGTCGTCCCCGCGCCCGTCGTAGTCCTTCACGTCGGTGATGGGGGAGATGCCGAGGCTCGTGTCGAGCGCGCCGATGCCGTAGCTCAGGTACCCCACCGCCGGTCCGCCGAGCGCCGTGGCCGCGACGCCGGTGCCCATGACCACCGGGCCGCGCTGTGGATCCGGGACCGCCTCGGCCGAATCAGGCTCGTTCAGCCACTCGACGAAGATGGTGTAGTCGGTGTCGTCCGCCCAGTTGGTCCCCTGGTCCTCGAAGAGGAAGAAGTAGTCCACCGTGCCGGGGTGAGGCGGCACCTGGAGGATCGACTCGAAGTTGCCGAGGTTGAGGAGGTTCGGATTCGAGCCGGCGTCCGGGGTCTCGTACCGCGTGGACTGCAGGCACTGCGGCGTCGGCGCCTGACAGAGGTTGGTGGCGATCGGGTAATTGAAGTTGCTGGAGGGCGCGCTGATGATGCACACGCCCGCGTCACCCGCTGCGCACTCGCTCTGCGCGCCGGCGGGGACCTCGGTGGTGACCTGGAGCAGGCGGTCCTTCGGCCCCGGCAGCGTCGGGAAGCGAGCCGGCGCGTTGCTGGGGGTCACCACGTAGTGCAGCAGATGCGGACCGGCAGCGGCCCCCGAGAGCCGCACCCGGTAGAAGTCCGGATCGGGCACGAAGCTGATTCGCCCGGTGATGGTCCCGGACGATCCGGGTCCCGCGAGGGTCAGGTCGGGCGAGGGCTTGGCCTTGGCGTCGTCGATGGTGTCGTTCGGCTCGTGCGGATCCTGCAGCGGCACGACCATCACCTGCACCTTGTACTTGAAGTTCAGATCCCCCGGCGGAATCACGGTCTGGTTGTTGGGATCGATGTAGCCCCTCACCTGGAGCGTGTACGTGCCCGTCGATTTGAGCAGGCGCGCGGTGGCGACCTCCATGTTCGACTGGCTCACGAGCGAGCCCGCGCCGGAGGAGTCGGTGGCCACCACCGTTCCGCCCGGATCGCGGAGGAAGTACTCCAGCCGGTAGCGGTGCGGCGGAGGACAGGTGGCGACGGTGCAGTCCTGCACGACGTCGAGCCACAGCACCGGGCATTGCTGCGGGGTGCTCTGCGTGCAGCCCGGGTAGTTGATGGCGATGGAGTAGTAGTCGACGTCCCCGGGCGTGGCGAGGTAGCCGCCGCCGGTCCCCTGCAGCTGGCCCGCCGGGCCGGTCAGCGGGATGGCCGTCGCGGTCGCCGGCGTGTCGTTGGGCTCGTTGCTGTCGGGGTCGGTGACCACCTCGACGAAGACACTGTAGGGCGCGAGGTTGTCGACCTTCCGCCCGGTGTCGTCCTGCACCAGCAGGAAGAGGTCGTTGTTCGACTTGGAGTAGCGGAAGGTGAGGTCCAGCATCGTCGGCGGGTTCGAGCCGTGAACGTCCACCCCGGTGGCAAGGCTGGACCCCACCACGCCGTTGTTCGAGTCGAGGACGTTGATCTGGAAGTTGACTGCGGTGTTGAAGCTGCCTGCGTCCTGTCCGGCGCCCGGCTTGTAGCCCGCCACCACATGCACGATGGCCCGCGGGGGCAGCGCGCCCACGTTGACCACCCACCAGTCCTTGTCGTTCGACTGCTGGATGTACTCCGTCTTCGCGGTGCCGAGCTGCAGGCGGCAATCAGGGTTCGTCAGCGCGGTCGGAGCGGTGTTGCAGTCCAGGTCGGGGTGGGTGATGACCGGAGGGGGCGTTCCGCCGACCTCACCCTTCATGCACCCGGAGACCGCCGCGGCCACCAGCAGCGCGGCCAGGAAGCGGAGCGTCGGGGTGCCGGAAACGGCACTACGGCTCATCGATTCTCCTCGCAGCAAGGAAACGGCCCTGGCGCTCAGGGCCCGGCGTCGATCCCGCCGTCGATGACGGGCGGCACGTAGCAGGTGGGAATGAAGTCGGTGGGCTCGACGCGGATGACGCCGTCCACCGTCTCCTTGATCCCACCCACCGGGAAGCGCGCGGCGGTGGTGTGGAAGGTGCGGAGGATGGTGCGGCCTGTCGGGTCGTCAGCGGGGAGCATGGCGATCGCGATCTGGATCTGGTTCCAGCCCGCACCGTAGCCGGTGCCCCCGTCAGGGAAGAGCAGCCCACCGTCGGGGAGGAAGTACTGGCCGCCATCGGGCAGCGAGATGCCACCGTCGGGCCGGTTGGGGAGCGTGGGCGACAGCGACACGTTCTCCACCCGGAAGCGGTAGCACTGCCGCCCCTCCTCGTCGACCGGACCGTCCTCCTCCAGCACGTACCGGTAGCCGTTCACCCCGAGGGTGGCGGTGTCGCTGAGCAGGGGGTTGGTGTGGAAGCGGAGCTCGTTGCGGTTCACCAGCCCGTCGTTGTCCGGATCCTCGTCCAGGTCCTGCGCCGAGGGCTGGGTGCCGAGCTGCCACTCGATGCTGTCAGGCACCCCGTCGTTGTCCGAGTCGATGAGCGTGGAGTTGGTGCCGATGATCTGCTCGTCGCAGTCGTTGATCCCGTCGCAATCGCTGTCCACGCCGCGAAGCGCGGGTGGGCAGCCCGGGTCGAGGCCACCGCCGTCGGGGAGCATGAAGCCCAGCGGATTGAAGTTGGCCCCCAGCGCGGCGAAGTGCACCTCGACGCCGTCGCTGAACCCGTCGCCGTCGGTGTCCGGGTTGTTGGGGTCGGTCCCGAGCGCGATCTCCTCGTCGTCGGTGAGGCCGTCGCGGTCGCTGTCCCCGGCGTCGGGAGGCGAGTCGGCCGGAGCGGACATGTTCGAGGCGATGAATTCCTTGAGGACGTAGGCGCGCCTCGTCTGCCCGATGTTGAAGTTGAGGAAGTTGACCGCCTCGTTGTTCCGGAAGTCTCTGAAGTTGCCCCCGCCGAGCGTGGCCATCTTCTCCAGCCGCTCGGCGTCCTGGTTGATGATCAGCAGCGGGCACCCGGCGTCGCCGGTCACGTCGCAGATGCTCGACACCGGCTGCACCGGGGCGAACACGTGGACGGTGTTGAAGATGACGTCGTCCACCAGGATGCGCAGCTGACGGATGCGCTTGACCGCGTCGCCCTGGAAGAGCTCGTCGTCCTGGTTGAAGGTGGGGTGGCCGTCGGAGAGGAAGATGACGATGTAGCGGGGCAAGGCCTCCGCCTGGGCCGCCGTCGCGTTGTTCCGGACCTGCGTGATGTCGGTGCTGAGCATCGCGTAGATCTCGGACAGTGCCTTGATGAAGTCCGTGGAGTCGCGGTTGGTGTCCGGGTTCGTGTAGTTGAGGATCTGGTCCTCGAGCGCGGTGAAGTCCGCCGGGCTGTAGGAGAGCAGCGGCTCGAACTGTGGCAGCCCGCTCTTGGTGAGGTTGGCGGTGGTGCTACCGGCGAAGAGCATCACGCTGAAGGAGATGTTCGGGTCGCGGGGCAGCGAGTTGAGCAGCTGCACCACGGCGAAGGCCCGGGTCCCGTTGGGATCGCTCACCCGCATCGACTGGGAGGCGTCGAAGGCGAAGAGGATCTTGATCGGCCGCACCACGTCGTTGGTGCCAAGCGTGCAGAACCGCCCCTCGAGCGTGAGCGTCCGGTCCGTCGGGAGCTGGTCCCGGCGCCGTTCGTCGTAGAGGTAACTTTGCGTGCAGGCGACCCCGAGGCC
>CAZDSB010000499.1:0-2629 GCA_964507515.1 uncultured Myxococcaceae bacterium | reverse complement strand
CGGACGCGGTAGCGGTTCCGGCGGCCAACGCGCTCGCGGACGAGGTACTGCTCCGACTCCAGCTCCTGCAGGATGCGCTGAACGGCGCGCTCGGTGATCCCGACGCGGGTCGCGACGTCGCGGACCCGGGCTTCGGAGTCTTCCCAGACGCAGAGAAGGACGTGGGCGTGGTTGGTCAGGAAAGTCCAGGTAGCCATGGGTTGCGGACCTTACAGGGCGCGCCGGTAAAGGGAATCAGGGAACGACGAGAAGAGGTCGGTGGAGCAGGTGGAGGTGCCGGCTGGTGACACTTCCAGGAACTGCGCGCGGGCGGCGTCCCTTCCCGGTGGGACTCGTGAGCACCGCCACCCCTTCTCATCGGTGAAGAGCCGTTCCACTCGCCGGGCGAGGTTCCGTCCGGTCCCTCGGTGCTCGGCGTGGGCCATCGCCGGCGCGCGATGACCTGGTTCCGAGCCGTCGGGGACTGCCGGGATGCCTCGGGCCGACATGAATCCTCCAGATCGCGAACCTAACGTCCCGGCTCCGGCATCGCCTCACGCTTCACGGCCGGACGTCATCGGGGTAACTCCCGCCGTTCATGGGCTTCGATGAGCGTCCCGAGTGGCGACTGCTGGTTGCGCTCGGTGTGGGCCTGGTGGTGGGACTCGAGCGCGAGCGGGCGCGTGATGCCGAGCGCCCCCGACGCTGGGCCAGGCTGCGCACCTTCGGCCTGACCTCGCTGCTCGGTGGCGTCGCGCTGCAGACGGGAGCCCGGTGGTCGTCGGGCTCGCCGGGATGGCGGTCGTCCTCTTCGCGGTGGTTGCTGGCCTTCGGTGCAGCGCTCGTCACCACCGCCCTGCTCGCGCTGCGGGCACGGCTACACGGGCTCGCCCGGAAGCTCTTCAGCGACCGCGAGCACCAATGCCGTGACCAAGGGCGTGCTGGCGGCGACATCCGGTCCGCCTGCGTACCTGGTGCGCGTCCTCGGGGGCAGGTGGCGGGTCCTCGCGGCGACGTGGGCCGGCTGGCTCCTCGGAGGACGCTAGCCCGGTCTTGCATCTGGATGCTGTGGCCATTATTCTTTCTTCTGAAATCATGGCTCGGCGAGCTCCAGCCTCGGTCCCTGCGCCGGATCCACCGGTGGTGCTCTCGCGCGCCCTGCTCCGTGCCGCCGCCGCGCTGGGCGTCAACGGTCAGACCATGGCCCAGGTCATCGGAGTGAGCGCCGCCTCCTGGTCGCGGCTGGCCGCGGGACAGCGCACGGTGGACCCGGCCAGCAAGGAAGGCGAGCTCGCGCTCCTCTTCCTCCGTCTCTTCCGCAGCCTGGACGCGCTGGTGGGAGGAGAGGCGGAGAAGGCGCGGGCCTGGCTCCGCGCGCCCAACGCGCACCTGTCAGCCGTCCCCCTAGAGTGCATCCAGAGCGTGGCGGGTCTGGTTCGTGTCGACGAGTATCTGGATGCAGTGCGGGGGAAAACGTAACCTCCGCCCGTACGAGGGACCCATCTGGCGGGTGGTGGAGGCACAGCACCGCAACGCCACGCGCCGCCTCGTCGACTCCGACGCCGAGCAGGAGCTCCTTGAAGCCCTCATCGACCGGGCGAAGCCGCCCTCGCCGAGCGGTCCCGAGTTCCAGGGCCTGCACTATCTCCTTCTCACGCCGTTCCGCCATCCGCCGCTTCCCCACGGCTCTCGCTTCGGGACCCGCGCTGAGCGCTCGCTCCTCTACGGCAGCGAGGCGCTGGAGACGGCGATGGCCGAGACCGCGTACTACCGCCTGCTCTTCCTCGAGGGCACCGCGGCCGATCTCTCGCCACTGACCGTGGAGCTCAGCGCCTTCCGCGCGGACGTGCGCACGAAGGCGGCGGTGGATCTCACCCGTCCGCCCTTCGACGCCCACCATCGCGTGCTGGCCTCGAGGACGCGGTACGACCTGACCCAGCGGCTGGGGGCGGAGATGCGCGCCGACGGGGTGGAGCTCGCGCGCTACCCGAGCGCGCGCGATGTAGATGGCGCGCCCAACGTGGCCCTCTTCACCCCGCGGGCGCTCGCGAGGAAGCAGCCCCGCGCCCAGTTCGAGACCTGGCGCTGCGTGGCCAGCCGCGAGCGCGTGGAGATGCAGCAGCTCGACTGGCTCGAGCAGCGCCGGCTGGTGTTCCCCCGTGCCCAGTTCGAGGTGAGCGGCGCGCTGCCTGCCCCCGCCGCCTAGGCGAGCGCGGCGGAGCCGTGCTGGGATTGTGGATCGGATGCGCGACTCGTCGCCTGACCTGGTCTGGTCCCGGCTGCTCGCCGCGGCGCTGCTGCTGCTGCTCGGAGCCGGTGCACTGGCCAGCGCCGTGGCCGCGGTTCACTACCCCGGTGGAACCTGGATGGACCGGACCACCGTGGGGCACTCCTTCTGGGGAAATTTCCTCTGCGACATCGCCCGCGATCGCGCGCTCGACGGCCGTCCCCATCCGGACGCGGCGTGGGGACGGGTCGCCGAGTGGGTGCTGGTGCTCGCCCTGGGCCTCCTCTTCTGGATCGCGCCCGCGCTGGTCGTCCCGCGCCGCCGCCGCGCGACCATCCGCTTCCTCGGCGCCGTGGGCACGCTGGGGCTCCTGCTGGTCCCGGTCACCTCCGGCGTCCCGCACGCGCTGGCACTGATCGCGGG
>CAZDSB010000498.1:0-4683 GCA_964507515.1 uncultured Myxococcaceae bacterium | reverse complement strand
GAGTCGCTGGCCGAGCTCGACCGGGCGAAGACCACCTTCTTCAACAACATCAGCCACGAGTTCCGCACTCCGCTCACGCTCCTGCTCGGCCCCCTGGACGAGCTGCGCGCCTCGGCGGGGCTCTCCGACGCCGGTGGCCAGCTGGCGCTGATGCGCCGCAATGCGCTGCGGCTGCAACGGCTGGTGAATGCGCTGCTGGAGTTCTCGCGCCTCGAGGCCGGCCGGGCCAACGCGATCTTCCGGCCGACCGACCTGGCCCGTCACACCCGTGACCTCGCAGGAACCTTCCGCGCAGCGTTCGAGCGCGCGGGCCTGCAGCTCGAGGTCGACGCTCCGGATCTGGGCCAGCCGGTCTACGTCGACCGTGACATGTGGGAGCGGATCGTCCTCAACCTCCTCTCCAATGCCTTGAAGTTCACGTTCGAGGGAAAGGTCAGCGTCCGTCAGCGGGTAGAGGGGAACGACGCGGTGCTCACGGTGAGCGACACCGGGACAGGCATACCCGAGCACGAGCTCCCCCGGCTCTTCGAGCGCTTTCATCGCGTGCTCGGAGCCCGCGCCCGGACGCACGAGGGCTCGGGCATCGGCCTCGCGCTGGTCAGCGACCTGGTCCGGCTGCATGGAGGACGCATCGCGGCGCGGAGCCGGCTCGGCGAGGGCAGCGAGTTCGAGGTTCGCCTGTCGCTCGGGTACCAGCACCTCGAGTCCGGCCGTGTCGAGCACGGCGAGTCGGGCACCGAGGTCCGCCAGGCGGAGTCCTACGTCGAGGAGGCCATGCGCTGGCTCCCCTCGGAGGCGCCACCGACCCCGCTCACCGACACCGCCCTGGCTGAGCTGCCGCGCATCGTGCTCGCCGACGACAACGCCGACATGCGGGACTACCTGGTCCGCCTCCTCGAAGGTCGGTTCCAGGTCCACGCGTTCCGCTCCGGGACCGACGCGCTCGCCGCGGTGCGCGAGAGCAGGCCGGACCTGGTGCTGACCGACGTGATGATGCCCGGACTGGACGGCTTCGGCCTGGTGGCCGCCATCCGCCGCGACGCGGAGCTCCAGGATACCCCGGTGCTCATGCTGTCGGCGCGCGCGGGACAGGAAGCACAGAGCGAGGGTCTGGAAGCCGGCGCCGACGACTACCTGGTGAAGCCGTTCTCCTCCCGCGAGCTGCTGGCTCGCATCGACGCGCACCTCGCCCGCCGCATGCTGCGGCGGCTGGAGCGACAGCACGCCCGTCAGCTGGCCGCCGTGTTCGAGAACGCGCCGGTGGCCCTCGCGATGCTGCGCGGCCCCGAGCTGGTCTACGACTTCGCCAACCCCAGCTACCGGACCCTGGTTGCCGGCCGGGACGTCGTCGGCAAGCCGCTCCTGACGGCGCTTCCCGAGCTGCGCGGACAGGGCATCTTCGAGCTCCTCCAGGGCGTGCTCCGTGCCGGAAAGGCCTTCACCCATCAGGCGCTCCGGGTGGAGCTCCAGCGCCAGCCGGGAGCCGGGCTGGAGGAGGTGTTCTTCAACCTGGTCTACGAGCCTCTGAAGAACGAGCGCGGTGAGGTGCACGCGATCGCGGTGGTGGCGACCGACGTCACCGATCTGGTGCGCGCCCGGCAGGCCGCGGAGGAGGCGAACCGGGCCAAGGACGAGTTCATGGCGATGCTTGGCCACGAGCTCCGCAATCCCCTCTCACCCATGCTGACCACCCTCGAGCTGATGCGCTTGCGCGCGCCCGAGGTGCTGGAGCGCGAGCGGGGAATCCTCGAGCGACAGGTGCAGCACCTGGCGCGGCTGGTGGACGACCTGCTCGACGTCTCCCGCATCGCCCGGGGGATGATCGACCTCAAGCGCGAGGTGGTGGAGGTGGCCTCGGTGGTGGCCGCGGCGGTGGAGCAGGTGAGCCCGCTGCTCGAGGAGCGCGGGCACTACCTCCGCCTCTCGGTGCCTCGCCACGGGCTCCGGGTCGTCGCGGATCCGGCGCGCCTCGCCCAGGTGTTCTTCAACCTGCTGCACAACGCCGCCAAGTACACCGACCCCGGCGGGCACCTCACGGTCTTCGGCCACCGCGAGGGATCCGAGGTCCTCCTGTCGGTCCGGGACGACGGGGTGGGGATCGCTCCCGAGCTCCAGCCGCGTGTGTTCGAGACCTTCTTCCAGGCGCGCCAGGACGTGGACCGGGCGAAGGGCGGCCTCGGGCTGGGGCTGGCGCTGGTGAAGAGCCTCTCCGGGCTTCACGGCGGGAAGGTGGAGGTGGAGAGCCCGGGCGTCGGGAAGGGAAGCACCTTCACCGTCCGGCTTCCGCTCGCGATGGACACCGCGCCGGCGGAGGGGCCCGGCGTGCCTGGTGCGCACCCGGTGCCGACCGTTACCGGGCCCGGGATCAGGATCCTCGTCGTGGACGACAACGTGGATGCCGCCGAGAGCATGGCCGAGGTGCTGGAGCTCCTCGGCAACCAGGTCCGGGTGGCGCACGACGGGCTCGAGGCGCTCCAGCTGGCGCGGGAGAGCGTGCCGGACCTGGCGCTGCTCGACATCGGCCTGCCGGTCATCGACGGGTACGAGCTGGCCCAGCGCCTGCGGTCCGAGCACCCCGCGCTGCGCCTGGTGGCGGTGAGCGGCTACGGGCAGGACGCGGACCGCGCCGCCGCGCTCCAGGCGGGCTTCTCGCGCCATCTGGTCAAGCCGGTGAGCCTCCAGGACATCGAGTCCGTCGTCACCGGCGGCCGATCCTGATCTCCGTCCGAGAATGACCGGAACTTGCGGGCAGGCACGAGGCCGGCCTAGGACCGTCGTCGGCCCCGTAGCTCAACTGGATAGAGCGTCAGCCTTCTAAGCTGATGGTTGCGTGTTCGAGTCACGCCGGGGTCACTCGGAATCGCGGCGGCGTTCGCGGCGTCAGTGGCCGTGCGGCTGCCAAACTGCTGCGCCCTCTTCCCACTGGTTGTCGGTGAGCTGCTCGACCTCGCCTCCGTCGGTGCGCATGACGAAGATGTCACCGTATGGCTGTGGGTTTTGGGTATTGAGCGCTTCGTCCTTGAATCCGGCGCGGCTGCTCGTGAACACAAGGTGCTCGCCATCTGGGGAGAAGTTCGCGTGGGAATCAATGCCGTGGGTGTGAGTGAGGCGGCGTAACCCGTGACCATCCGGATGCACGGTAAAGACGGCAAAGTCATTCCCCATCTTGCGCGTGAATGCGATCAGATCGTTGCGCGGCGACCAAGCGGGAAAGTTGTCCCGCTCGCGCGTCAGCACGGTGATCGAATGATCAGCGAGACGCATGAGCCGCAATCCTTTGCCCAGGGGGCCAGCGGTGCGGAATACAATCCGGCGGCCATCGGGTGAAAAGTAGGCAAAGGCGTTGTCGTTGGCGTTCGCTGTCAGGAAGGTCAGCCCCGTGCCGTCCGCGTTGATGAGCGCGAGCTGCGCCGTGCCGCTCGGCGTCGGCGGGACCACATGGAAGCGGCTGAGGTTACCGACGGTCAGCAGGATCTGGCGTCCATCGGCTGTCCATTGCGGCGAGAGTAGCGATTCGCTGCTCCGGTAGATCTCGCGCGGGGGCTGGCCTTCATCGACCACGTAGAGGGCCATCGTCTTGCCAGGCGTCCGCATCGTGACGGCAAATCGCTTGCCTGAACGGTCGTAGGCGGGGAAGAAGGCGCTCCCGACGAGTTCGAAGCGCGGGTCCCTGCTGGGCAGCGTATGTGGCGCGACCGTGAGGTCACCCGCGATCCGGGTGTACACGATCCGGGATCCGTCGGGAGACCAAGAAGGGCTGGCCAGGTCATCCCCCTTCGGTCCACGACCGCCGCCCGCGTAAAACACCCCCGGCCGGTCGATCCCGACCCAGGCCAATGCATCGGACGGCAGCAGCGCCGGAGAGATCTTGATGCCTTCGCCTGCGGCGAACGAAGTGTTGCCACCACTGCCGAGGTTCAAGCGCAACAGCTGCGTGTCACCCCGCTGCGTACCGACGCGGAAGCTGAACGAGGCCTCCGCGGTGCCGCAGTAGACGACGAGGCTGGCGCTGTCAACCGACCAGCGTGGACCCCCGCAGAAGCCCCCTTGGGCTGAGATGCGCCTGAGCCCGTGCCCGTCGGGGTGCACGACATACACATCCAAGAGTTGCAATCGCTCCCAACCACCGGCGGTCGCCGGCTGTTGACTGTCGCGGTCCGACGAGAAAGCGATCCATTGCCCGTCCGGCGACCAGGCCGGGCGAAAATCTCCGCCTTCCCCAACGCTCAGAAGGCGGACGGCCCGCGTGGCAAGGTCGAGTATCCACAGCCGCGCTCGCCCGCCGCCGCGAGTGGAGACGAAGACGATCTGCCGGCCGTCCGGCGAGAACGCTGCTTGATCGTCAAAAGCCGGATCATCCGTGAGGCGCTCCAACCCCGTGCCATCCGGATGGATGCGGTAGATGTCCGCGGAGCCAGCCCGCTCCGAGGTGAACGCGATCCAGTCGCCAGGCGCGGACCAGGTCGGGTTGTAGTCGACGTTGCCGGCGTCGGTCAGCGGCTGCTCGTGCGAACCATCGGCGTGCGCGACGTAGAGACGGCCGCTGGTTGGCGCGAGGCTCATGAGCAAGATGCGCTCGGTGGCGAGGGCAGTGCCGTTGATGCCCAGGACGACGGTCATCAGGATCCGGATACTCCTCTCGGCGCTGATGATCCTTCGCAGCGAAGGGAAAGCCGTCGGGCA
>CAZDSB010000497.1:0-3853 GCA_964507515.1 uncultured Myxococcaceae bacterium | reverse complement strand
CAATCGGTCCGCCCGCTCATGGCCCGCCCTCCGAAGAAGCCCGGGAAGCCTCCCCGCAAGCCGGCCACGTCGCCCGGAGGGTCCGGCGCACGCGCCGCCGCCGTCCGTGCGCGCGGGGCGTCCTCTCGTCCGGCGAGTGGACCCCGGAGCCCTCGCACGCCGCGTCCCGAGGCCGAGGAGGTCCGCGACGTCACGCCGGTGGAGGAGACCGACGCAGCGGCCCGCGGCGACGAGCAGACGGACGGCTCGGTCAGTGACCAGGACGAGGCCGAGCCGGTCGACGCCGCCGAGCCCGACGGCGAGGAGCTCGCCGAGCTGGAGCCGGTGGCCGACTCGCCGCTGCCCCGGCGGTCGTCCTCTCGGTCCGCCGACCGGAGCATCGCCCGCGCCGACCCGATGTCGGCGTATATGGCCGAGGTGCGGCGGCATCCGTTGCTGCCGCGGGAGGAGGAGGACCGCCTCGCTCGCCTCTACCGGGGGAGCGGCGACCTCGATGCCGCGGCTCGCCTGGTCTCGGCGAACCTGCGCCTGGTGGTGAAGCTCGCCCACGAGTACCACCGGAATCCCCTCTCCCTGCTCGACCTGGTGCAGGAGGGCAACATCGGGCTGATGCAGGCGGTGAAGAAGTTCGATCCCGATCGAGGCGTGAAGCTCTCCACCTACGCCGCCTGGTGGATCCGCGCGTACATCCTTCGCTACATCATGGACAACTGGAAGCTGGTGAAGCTCGGGACGACCGAGGCCCAGCGAAAGCTGTTCTTCAAGCTGCGCCAGGAGCAGGAGCGGCTCCTCAAGCAGGGCTACGAGGCCACCCCGAAGCTTCTGGCCGAGCGCCTCAACGTCACCGAGCAGGACGTGGTCGAGATGGACCAGCGCCTGGGCCCCGACGAGCTTTCGATCGACGCGCCGGTGGGCGAGGAGGGCGACGCCACCCGCGGCGACCGCATCCTTCCGGCGAGCGGCTTCCCCGCGGCCGACGAGCGCCTCGCCAGCGAGGAGCTGAAACGGCTCTTCCGCGACAAGCTCGACGCCTTCGGCAAGACGCTGGAGGGCAAGGAGAAGTACATCTTCGAGAAGCGCCTCACCGCCGATGAGCCGATGACGCTGCAGGACATCGGCACCCACTTCGGCTTCTCCCGCGAGCGGGCGCGGCAGATCGAGGCCGCGCTGGTGAACCGGATGCGCGACTTCGTCCGCTCCGAGATGCCGGACTTCGATCTCGTCGCCGAGCCGAAGAATTCCTGACCGTCAGCTCAGAGAGGGCGGATCCTCAGGTTGTCGAAGTGGACCTTCGACTCCCACCCGGAGAACGCAAAGTAGCGGTGCGCGGGGCCGCGCAGCGGATCCGGATCGTCCATGGTGAGGAAGGGCTGTCCGTCCACGAGCCAGGTCAGCACGCGCCCCTGGCGCCGGATGGTCCAGTGGTACTTCTTGCCCGGGACCACGCGCGGGTCGGCGCGGGTGACGCGATCCGGAGCGTGCTCCTGCTGTCGGGCAATGGCCGAGAGCGTGTTTTTCCAGCCGCCCATCACCAGCACGTAGCCGGTGGCGTCGTACGCCGCGCGCGGGTCGCCGCGGAAGGACGACTGTCCGTCGCCGAAGAGCTCGACCTTCATGTCGCCGTCGGGGCTGTCGGTCCAGACGTCGAGGTCGATGAGCATGTTCTCCGGGAGCGGCTTGCGGAGCCAGACCGGGTGATTGTGCGCGTTCTCCACCACCACCGCGCCCTGCTGGATCGAGACCACGGCCGGATCGGTGGCGAGCCAGTCCGGTCCCAGCTGCGCGCGGTCGAAGTCGTCGGAGAACGGGCCGGCCGCGGGCTCGGGCGGCGCGGCCACCGTCGGAGCGAAGTCGCTTCCGGTGGCAGGCGTGACGCGAAGGTCGTCGTAGTAGACGTCCCACTCTCCGCTGGAGAGCCCGAGTCGATCGTGCCCGGGTCCGGCCAGCGGATACGGGTCGTCGAGCTCGGCCATCACCCGGCCGTCGACGGTCCAGCGGATGACCGACCCGCGGCGCTCGAACCGCATCCTGTAGACGTGCGAGGGGTCGAGCGTCAGCGGGGGCGCCTCGACGCGGACCCCCGAGTCCTTCCCGAAGCCGGCCGAGCGAAGGTCTCCCGGAACGCGCGCCCGCGACAGCCAGCGATTCAGCGTCGCCCCGTTCTCGTCGAGACGCACCAGGCTGGAGCCGATCCGCTGCGGCGAGCCCATGGGGCTCCAGGGGCCGAGCACTGCCTGGTATCCAGTATCGGCGTCGATCCCGTTGCCGAAGAGAGTGACCCGGATCTCGCCGTCGGGGTTGATGGGCCGTGCCGAGACCTCCACCACCACGTCGTGGGGCAGCGCCGCGTCGAGCCAGAGCGGGTTGTTCTTCGTCCCCGGCGAGAGCAGCTCGCCGTTGATGACCCGCGGATAGCCGCCGTACGAGCGGTAGTTGCGCTCCACGGTTCCCGGATTGGTGAAGTCGTCGGAGAACGGCACGTGTCCCGAGGCCTTCGGCTCGCTGCGCACCAGCAGATGCAGCACCGGAAGGTTGACCAGGAACACGATGACGCCGAGCACCAACCAGCCTCTCCGGCCGAGCGGAGCGGGACGGCCGAGCACCTCGGAGGGCGCGGGCTCGGCGCTCGCCTCGGGCCGGACCGCGGTGGCGGAACGCCGCTTCATGCCGCTCCGCCTCGCAGGACGGCGACCAGGACGAGCAGCAGGAAGCAGAGCGCCGCGACCGCGCCGTAGGCCAGCAGCGGCCAGGCGACGTCCGTCCGGGAGAGGAGGTCGCGGGCCTCCGCGGCGTCCTTGTCGCGGGGGCCGGAGTCGAGCGCCTTCCGGGCCAGGCGGCGGGCCATCACCACGTCACCGGTGGTCAGCGCCTGCTGGGCCCGGCGAAGCGCCTCGGCGGGTTCGGAGTCGGATGCCTTCATGTCAGGGGAGGGAACGCCGGGGCCGTCTATACACGCCCCGGGGCGCAGGATGAAGCGTGCCGGCGCGGCTGTTGAATGCCGGGGCATGCTAAGCGAGCCCCCTGGCTTTCGCGATGGCGTTTCCATTCTCTCGACGAACACTCCTCCGGAGCCTTCCGTTCCTCGGACTGGCCCGCGGGGCGCTGGCGTTCGGCGAGGGGGCGCGATTCGTGCCTGGCGTCGCGCAGCACGGGGGGCGGTGGGACGCCCGGCTGTCCGGTCTGCGGCGGCTCGCCTGGGAGCTGCAGCGCCGGACCTCGGTGGAGGTCGTCCCCGAGGCGCGTGGCCTGGCGCTCACGAGCCCCCGGCTGTTCGACCATCCGTTCCTCTACTTCGGGGGGGACGGCGAGTTCCCCCCCCTGTCCGGACCGGAGGTGGAGGCGCTGAGGCGCTACCTCACGTTCGGCGGATTCGTGGTCGCCGATGCGAACGATGGCAGCGGAGGGCGTGGCTTCGACATCAGCTTCCGCCGCGAGCTGGCGAGGGTCCTGCCCGGCTCCGCGCTCGAGCCGGTCCCCAGCACGCACGTCCTGTTCAAGACCTTCTACCTGCTGGACTCGGCGCCGGGCCGGCTGTTCCTCCACCCGCAGCTGCACATGGTGAACCTCGGCAACCGCGCCGCGGTGGTGTACTCGCAGAACGACCTCGCCGGCGCATGGGAGCGGGACGAGAGCGGGGCCTACGCGTACGAGGTGTCGCCCGGTGGTGAGCCGCAGCGCGAGCTGGCGGTGCGCGTGGGCATCAACGTCTGCATGTACGCGCTCTGCCTCGACTACAAGGACGACGCGGTCCACCTCCCGCTCATCCTCAAGAAGCGGAGATGAACGCAGGCACCACCACCACCTGGCGGCTGGTGAGCCTCTCCCCGCTTCCGGTCTGGGCGCTCGTGTTCCT
>CAZDSB010000496.1:0-6413 GCA_964507515.1 uncultured Myxococcaceae bacterium | reverse complement strand
CGGCACCGTTGTCCGCACCGTCAACCGTGGCGCCACGCGGGAGGTCCACGTCATCCCCGGCGCCGAGACACTCGCCATCCGCGAATCGACGCCTTCAGCAAGGACGGCGACCAGACCTGGACCCTCCAGTCACCACGCGTCATCGCCATCTACGGCTGCTCGCCTTCTGGCTTGCGCGACGGCGACCCGGCCGAGCAAATATGACGTTCGACCCCGACGCGGCTGGCGGCAACCGGACAGGCCTGCGGGCATCTCGGAGAACTCACTTGTTGTGGCCGGGGCGGCCGACTGAGCTGGCCGGAACTTCATGCAACGCCCCGTCTCCGGCGCCTCACCCAAGAGAACCTCGCGCCCCCGCCGCTGGCTCAACCGCCTGTCGCGCGCGGGCACGCGGTCGGACCAGCTCCTCGGCGGCCCCCTCGGAGGAGAGCTCCTCGGCCCCGAGGCCCTCGCGGATCGCGCCCGCGCCATCGCCGGCGCCCAGCAGATCGGCGCCCGTCCCCATCGCGGCACCCCCCTCCTCGAACGTCTCGACGCCACTCGCCGGGTCCTGATCGACGCCCACGCCCGCATCAGCCGCGCAGCCTCCGGCGGCGAGGTCGGCCCGGCCGGCGAGTGGCTGCTCGACAACTTCTACGTCGTCCTGGACCACATCTCCGAGGTCCGGCAGAACCTTCCGCGCGGCTACTACCGCGAGCTCCCCTTCCTCGCTAGCGGCCCCCTCACCGGCTACCCGCGCGTCTACGCGCTCGCCATCGCCCTCATCTCCCACACCGAGGCCCGCCTGGATCTGGAGGTCATCGGCCGCTTCATCACCGCCTTCCAGGGAGTCACCCCGCTCAACATCGGCGAGCTCTGGGCCCTCCCTGCGATGCTTCGCCTCGGCCTGGTGGAGAGCGTGCGCCGCATGACCCTGCGCACCGTCCAGCGGCTCGACCAGTTTGCCGCCGCCGACACCTGGGCCGCCCGCCTTCACACCGCCGAGCTCGCCGGAACCGAGGCGCTGGCGGCCGAGGTCACCGACTTCTCCCGCTCCCATCCCGCCGCCACCTCCGAGTTCGTCTCCCGCCTCCACCAGCAGCTCCGCTTCCAGAGCTCCCGCGCCGCCCTCGACTGGGTCCAGTCATGGCTCGAGGACGAGGGTCACGGACCAGAGGAGGCCGTGGCCCGCTCCACCCAGCGCCTGGCCCTCACCCAGGTCACGATGGCCAACAGCATCACCAGCCTCCGCACCGTAGGCGGCCTGGACTGGCCCGCCTTCGTCGAGGCGCACAGCCGTCTCGAGGCGGTCCTGCGCACGGACCCCGCCGGCGTCTATTCGCGGATGACCTTCGACACCCGCGACGGCTACCGACACGTGGTGGAGAAGCTCGCCCGGCGCACCCACGCCGAGGAGACCGCGGTGGCGCTCCGGACCGTCGCGCTCTCCGCCGACGCCGCCGCGGACGCGCCCCGCCGACATGTGGGCTTCTTTTTGATCGATGACGGCGTCGATGAGCTGGAGCAGGTGCTTCAGGCCCGGCCTTCCCTCCCCGATCGCCTCCGCCGGGCTGTGCGCCGCCATCCGACCCTGGCGCTCGGCCTGGGCACGACCGTCGGGATGACCGTCTGCCTCGGTCTCCTCCTCTGGCTGGCCGGCCCCGCCGCGCGACAGGCCTGGCCAGTGGTGCTCCTCCTCGGCCTTCTCCCGGCGCATGAGCTCGCCCTGCAGACGCTCCAGCAGCTGGTGACGCAGTTCCTACCGCCCCGCCGGCTCCCGAAGCTGGACTTCCTCGAGACCGCCACCGTCCCGCCCGAGTTCGCCACCGCCGTCGTCGTTCCCACGCTCTTCCCCGGCGTCGGCGCGGTCGAGCGCGCGCTGGAAGCGCTCGAGGTCGAGTTCCTCGCCAACCGGGGTCCCAACCTCAAGTTCATCGTCCTCAGCGATTTCACCGACGCCCCGACCGAGACCGTTCCGGGCGACGCGGAGATCGTCGCCGCCGCGCAGAACGGCATCCGGGAGCTCGAGGCCCGCTACGGCGATGGGCAACAGTCCACCTTCTACCTGCTCCACCGGGCCCGCCAGTGGAACCCCTCGCAGGGCGTGTGGATGGGCTGGGAGCGCAAGCGCGGAAAGCTGACGCAGCTCAACCAGCTCGTCCTCGGTGCCGATGGAAGCGCCTTCGCCTTCACAGTGGGAGATCTCGCGGAGCTCCGGCAGATCCGCTTCGTCATCACCCTCGACGCCGACACCCTTCTCCCGCCCGACACCGCGCCCCTCCTGATCGGCGCGCTGGCCCACCCACTGAACCGGGCGGTCTACGACCCGGCCCGCGAGAGGGTGGTGCGCGGCTACGCCATCCTCCAGCCCCGCGTCGGCGTCTCGCTCCCCAGCGCCAACCGCACGCTCTTCGCCAGCATCGTCTCCGGCGAACCCGGCATCGACCCGTACACCACCGCGGTCTCGGACGTGTACCAGGACCTCTACGACGAGGGGAGCTTCGCCGGGAAGGGCATCTACGACGTCGAGGCGTTCGAGCGCGCCACCCGGGATCGCTTCCCCGACAACACGCTTCTCTCCCACGATCTGATCGAGGGTGGGTTCGCCCGCGCGGGGCTGGCCACCGACATCAAGGTCTACGACGATTTCCCCTCCCGTTACCTCACCTGGACCGAGCGGAAGCACCGCTGGATCCGCGGCGACTGGCAGCTCCTCCGCTGGATGCTGCCCCGGGTCCCGGGGCCGGGCGGAACGCGGCGCAACACGCTCTCCGTCCTCTCGCGCTGGAAGATCTTCGACAACCTGCGGCGCAGCGTGCTCGAGCTGTCGCAGGTGGCATTGCTCGTCGCAGGGTGGACCGTCCTGCCCGGGTCAGCCCTCCGCTGGACCGCGCTGGTCGTGCTCGCGGTCGCAGCGCCGTGGATCCTCAGCGTGGTCCTCGCCGCCGTCCAGCCGCCGCTCGACCGCTCCTGGCGCGCCTACTACGTCGCCGTGGGCCACGACGCGGTGCTGAGCGCGCGGCAGGCCCTCTTCACCATCGCCTTCCTTCCCCACCAGGCGTGGATCTCGGCGGACGCCATCCTCCGCACCCTGTGGAGGCTCGGAGTCTCCAGGCGCAACCTCCTGGAGTGGCGAACGGCGTCGCAGACCGAGCGCTCCCGCCTGGGCTCGGCGGGAGACCTCTGGCGGTCGATGTGGCCCACCGTGGGCCTCACCGCCGGCCTCCTCTTCCTCCTCGTGCGCCGCTGGGTGGAGAGCCCCGGCTGGCAGGCGCTGCCACCGAGCGCCCGCACCGCGCAGGCCCTCGGCTGCGGGCTCCTCGGCGTCCTGTGGCTCACCGCACCCGGACTGGCACACCGGCTCAACGCCTCTCCCGTCCGCTCCGAGCGCCGTCTGGTCCCGAAGGTCCGGACCGATGCCCTGCGCTACGCGCTGCTCCACTGGAACTTCTTCCGGCGCTTCGTCACTGCCGAGACCCACTGGCTCGCCCCGGACAACTTCCAGGAAACGCCGGTGCCGGTCGTGGCGATGCGGACCTCCCCCACCAACATCGGACTCCAGCTGCTGGCCACCGTGAGCGCCCACGATCTGGGCTTCGTGACCCTGGAGGAAGTGATCACCCGGGTGGAGCACGTCTTCGCCTCGCTCGCCCGGATGCGCCGGTTCCGCGGCCATTTCCTGAACTGGTACGACCTGAAGACCCTGGAGGACATGGCCCCCGGCTACATCTCCACGGTCGACAGCGGAAACCTGGCAGGTCACCTCATCGCGCTGCGCCAGGCGTGCCTCGGCGTCGCGGACGAACCGGTGCTCGATCGCAGGATCTGGCCCGCGGTGAGCACCGCACTCGGCCTGGCGCAGGAGACCGCACCGCCGCCGCTGGCGGATCGTCTCGAGCTCGTCCGTGCGGCGCTGAGGTCAGCCCCCGAACGGATGGATGTGGCTGCGACCCTGGCCGAGGCACGCAGCCTCCTCGATGAGACCGTCCGCGCCGCCGAGGCCGGTACTGCGTCCAGCGCCTGGATCTCCTGGGCCGCCGGGCGGATCGACGCGTCGTCCGCCGTCATCGACGGGCTGGTACCCAGCGGGGCCCCGGCCCGAGGCGATGTCGTCCAGCCCCGGTTCCCCTCCTGGCGCCAGCGCGCCGCCCATTCGCCCGCCGCCGCAGCCCTGGTCGCACGGCTGGAGGCGGTGGCAAGCGAGTGCGACCGCCTGGTGACGGAGATGGAGTTCGGGTTCCTCTACGACGCGCCCCGGGCGCTCTTCGCCATCGGCTACCAGCTCACCAGCCACACCCTGGATACCTCCCACTACGATCTGCTCGCCTCGGAGGCGAGGCTGGCCAGCTTCGTGGCCATCGCCAAGAACGACGTTCCCGTCGAGCACTGGTTTCACCTGGGTCGCGAGCTGACCCGCGCCGCCGGAGCCACCGCCCTGATGTCCTGGAGCGGGACGATGTTCGAGTACCTCATGCCGGCGCTGGTGATGCGGTCGTTCCCCTTCACTCTCCTCGATCAGACCTACCAGGGCGCGGTGCACCGGCAGATCGCGTTCGGCAGCGCGCGCGGCGTGCCCTGGGGGATCAGCGAGTGCGCCTACAACCTTCGCGATCACGCCCAGACCTACCAGTACCGGACCTTCGGCGTCCCCGACCTGGCTCTCAAGCGCGGCCTGGACGCGGACCTGGTCGTGGCCCCGTATGCCTCGGCACTGGCCGCCCAGGTGAAACCCACGGCGGCACTGACCAACCTCCGCGCGCTGGAACGGCGGGGCTCGCTCGGCCCCTACGGGTTCCGTGACGCGCTGGACTTCACCCGCCCGACCCCGGGCCGTGCGTTCGCGGTGGTGGAGAACTACATGGCCCACCACCTCGGCATGGGGCTGGTGGCCCTCACCAATGCGCTCACCGCGGATCGCTGGCAGCAGCGGTTCCACGCCGATCCCCTCGTTCGCGCCGCCGAGCTGCTCCTCCACGAGCGCATCCCCCACAAGCTCGTCTTCCAGGAGCCACAGGCCGCCCGGGCCGAGGCAGCCCTGCCCGACCCCGAGCTGGAGCGTCCGGCGGTGCGCCAGTACGACACGCCCGACACGCCCAGGCCCCACGTGGCCCTGCTCGGACGGCTCCCCTACGCCATCATGGTCACCAACGCGGGCTCGGGGTACAGCCGTCTCGGGGACCTGGCGGTGACTCGCTGGCGCGCAGACGGCACCACCGACGCCAGCGGGCAGTTCTTCTACCTCCGCGACGTGACCTCGGGAAAGGTCTGGTCCAGCGCGCACCAGCCCACGTGCGTCGCCGCCGACTCCTACCAGGCCGCGCTGGCCAATGATCGGGTCGTCTTTCACCGCACCGACGGCCACTTCGAGACGCGCACCGAGATCACCACCGCACCCGACGACTCGGCCGAGGTCCGGCGAGTCACGGTGACCAACAACGGGAGCCGCCCCGCGGAGCTCGAGCTGACCAGCTACGGCGAATGGGTGCTGGCTCCCCCCAACGCAGATCGCGCCCACCCGGCATTCGGAAACCTCTTCGTGGAGACCGAGTGGCACCACTGGTGTCAGGCCATCACCGCGACCCGGCGCCCGCGATCGGCAGGGGAGGCGAAGAAGTACGGCGTCCACGTCGTCGCACTTCCCGAGGCCGCCGTCGGAGCGGTGACGTTCGAGACGGACCGGGCGCGCTTCCTCGGGCGCGGGCGCTCGGTGCGGAACCCGGCGGCCCTGGAGCCGGGGGCAGTCCTCGGGGGAGGCGCCGGCGCGGTGCTCGACCCGATCTTCGCGCTTCGCACCCGGCTGCGGCTGCTGCCCGGGCGCTCAGCGTCGGTCGCCTTCACCACCGCTGTCCTGGACACTCCGGAGCGGGCCTTCGACGTGGCGGACCGCTACCGAGACCCGCGCTCCGCCCAGCGCGCCCTGGATCTCGGCTGGACGACCGCCCAGATCGAGCTGCGCGAGCTGGACACCTCGTCGGCGGAGGCGGCGCTGTACGAGACGCTGGCCGGCGACCTGTTCTTCTCCGACCCGCGGCTCCGTGCGCCCGAGCCCGAGCTCCTGCGCAACACCGGCTCGCAGCCGCTTCTCTGGAGCATCGGGGTGTCGGGTGACTGGCCCATCGTCCTCGCCACCGTGGATTCGCTCGAGGGCCTGCCGACGGTTGCCGAGCTCCTCCGCGCGCACCGGTACTGGCGACGACGCGGGATGACGGTGGATCTGGTCCTCCTCAACACCCGCGGCGCGTCCTACGTGCAGGACCTGACCGAGAAGCTCACCGCGGCCGTGCGAGCCTCCAGCGAGGCGCCGGTGAACGAGCAGCCGGGTGGGGTGGTCGTTCGCCGCCAGGACCTCCTCCGCCCCGAGGAGCTGCAGATGCTGCGCGCGACCGCCCGCGTGCACGTGGCATGTGACGGACGAAAGCTGGGACAGATCATCG
>CAZDSB010000495.1:0-12561 GCA_964507515.1 uncultured Myxococcaceae bacterium | reverse complement strand
CACGCGGCGGCGGCGTAACCCACCACCACGACGGCGAGCCCGCAGCCCCAGGCCATCATCCGTGCGCGGGAAGGCCGCGGAAGGACCGTGAAGAAGAAGGTGGCGTGCGCGACTAGGACGGCGAATGTCGTCTCCAGCTTGGTGAGGGCCACGAGCCCGGCCAGGACGGCGGATACGGCGAGGGGTGCCGGTCTCCCGGATCGCGCGTGATGCAGGAGGAGCAGCACGCTTCCGATGGCGAACGTGATGCCGTACGTGGCCGAGAAGTTGAACGGGGCGACGAAGTTGAAGATGGAGACGTCCATCCGCCGGGCGAAGGCGGAGGTGGCGATGAAGGCGATCGCCACCCAGGCCGAGGTGAACGGACCGACGAACCGCCGTGCGAGCAGGTAAAGCCCGGCCGACGCGAGCGCCGCGGTGACCAGTCCGGCCCACATCAGGGTGTCGGAGTGGACGCCGAAGAGACGGTACAGCCCCGTGTCGATCCACGGTGCCAGCGGCCCCCAGCTCCACGAGACGTCGCGGTAGAGCGCTGCGCCCTCGAGCAGCCGGCGCGGCACCTCGAGCTCGTGACCACCGTCGATGATCAGGCTGCCGAGCCGGCGCCACGACAGCCACGCCCCTCCCAGGAAGGCGGTGGCGACCAGGAGGGCCGGAGCCAGCGGATGAGCGATCGCCGTCGAGGTCACGCTCTGCCCGGCCGCCTCGTCGGGACCGGTGCATGCGCCTTTCGGCATCGAGACCGTCATCGCCCTCCCCGTGGACGGATCGTGCCACAGGGCTCGGTCGCGCGCGTCTCCTATCCCTCCGTCCCGGGCTCGTCGTCCTGCCGCTCCCGGGCCCGCAGCTCCTCCAGCCGTCGCTTCAGGGCTGCCTCGGCGCCACTGTCGCTGGGCTCGTAGAACCGGCGGCCGGTCAGCCCATCGGGCAGGTACTGTTGTCTCACCCAGTGCCCCTCGAAGTCGTGTGGATACCGGTAGGCGCTGCCGAACCCCATCTTCTTCATCAGCGGTGTCGACGCCGGACGCAGGTGCGGCGGCACGGGCAGCGTGCCGGTCTCCTCCACCGTCTCCTTCGCCTTGCCGTACGCCGTGATGACCGCGTTCGATTTCGGGGCCAGCGACAGATAGGTGACTGCCTGGGTCATGGGCAGCGTGCCCTCGGGAAGCCCCATCAGCTCGTAGGCCTGCAGCGCCGCGACCGCGACGACGAGTGCCTGTGGGTCCGCATTCCCCACGTCCTCCGAGGCGAAGATGACCATCCGCCGGAGCACGAACCGGGGCTCTTCCCCGGCCTCCAGCATCCGCGTCATCCAGTAGAGCGCCGCGTCGGGGTCCGAGCCCCGCATCGACTTGATGAACGCCGAGATGACCGCGTAGTGCTCGTCGCCCGCCTTGTCGTAGAGGAGCACCTTCCGCTGGAGGGCCTCCGCTGCCACCGCCACGGTGACGCGCTCGCCGCCCGCGGCGGCACCCTCGAGCGCGGTGAGCGCCCGGCGCGCATCGCCACCGGCCGTCCGGGCGATGAAGCGGAGCGCGTCCTCGTCCGCCTCCACCTTCCCGGCGAGGCCGTGCGGGGCGGTGAGCGCCCGGCGGAGCAGCTCGAGGATCTCGTCCTCCTCCAGCGGACGGAGCGTCACCACGCGGGTCCGGCTCAGGAGCGCCGAGTTGACCTCGAAGCTCGGGTTCTCGGTGGTCGCTCCGAGCAGGGTGAGCGTGCCCCGCTCCACGTGCGGGAGCAGCGCGTCCTGCTGGGCCTTGTTGAACCGGTGGATCTCGTCGAGGAAGAGGACCGTCCGCTGTCCGTGCAACCGTGCGCGTTCCTCGGCCTGCGCCACCGCCTCGCGGATGTCCTTCACGCCCGCAGACACCGCCGACATCTGGACGAATGCGGCCTTCGTCGCTCCTGCCAGGAGCCGGGCCAGGGTGGTCTTCCCGGTGCCGGGCGGGCCCCAGAGGATGAGCGAGGGGAGGGCACCACCTTCCACCGCGCGGCGAAGGAGGCGCCCGGGACCGGTGAGGTGGTCCTGGCCGACGAGCTCCTCGAGCGAGGCAGGGCGCATCCGCTCGGCGAGCGGCCCGTGCGCGGCCGTCTCCCGCTCGCTGGCATGGGTGAACAGGTCCATCGTCGGGCTCCTTGTAGTAAGAGCTTCCGCCCAAGGTGAAGACGGTCGCCGTCGTGGTGAAGCGGGGAAGCGCCGAGGCGGTCGCCCTCGCCCAACAGGTCAAGGCCCGGTTCCCCGACCTCGAGCTGCTCGCCGAGCCCGAGCTCGCCGAGGCGATCGGCTGGCCGGCCGCCACCGAGGAGGAGATGAGCCGGCGCGCCGAGCTCATCCTGGTTCTCGGAGGCGACGGGACGCTCATCCACGCCGCCCGGATGGTCCGGGGGCGGGCGGTCCCCATCATGGGAGTGAACCTCGGCTCGCTGGGTTTCCTGACCGAGGTGCCCCGGAGCGAGCTCTTCACCCGGTTGCCCGAAGTCATCTCCGGAAAAGCCCGCCTGCACACCCGGATGAAGCTGGCGTGTCGCCTCCACCGGGGCGGCAAGGTGATCGTCGAGGACGAGGTCCTCAACGACGTGGTCATCAACAAGGGTGCGCTGGCCCGGATCGCGGACCACGAGGTCAGCCTCGACGGTCAGTTCATGACCACCTTCAAGTCGGACGGCGTGATCGTGGCGACACCGACCGGGTCCACAGCCTACGCGCTCGCCGCCGGCGGTCCCATCCTGCACCCGGCGCTCGAGTGCGCGGTGGTGGCGCCCATCTGTCCGCACGCGCTCACCCAGCGGCCCTTCGTCGTGCCCGGAGATCAGGTCGTGACCGTGGTGCTCCGCTCCCCGGTGGCGGACGTGTACCTCACCCTCGATGGTCAGACCGGCCACGCGCTCCAGCAAGGTGATCGCCTCGAGGTGCGCCGCTCGCCGAACCGGACCATCCTGGTGAGCAACCCGAACATCGACTACTTCGGCATCCTCCGGCAGAAGCTGCACTGGGGAGAGCGCTGAGGGTGCAGGCGTCGCCCGTGGCCGGCGCACCCGGCGCGAGCGGCTCCCCGTCCGCTCACACAGCCGCCGGTCCTCTCGCGCTCTCGCCCCGCGCGCTGCTCGGGATGGCGGCCTGGCTACTCGGGTCGGGGCTCTCGCTGGGAGACGGCCACCTGGATCCCGGCGGGATCGCCGCGCTGGTGCTGACCTGGGCGGCGGTGGTGGGGGCCTTCGTCAGCCGCGCTCCCGAGGACGGCCGTCGCACCGAGCGGGTTCTCGAGATCGGCATCGTGATCCAGCTCGTCATGCTGATGATCAAGCCGCCCGGCGAGTACCTCCGGACGGATCTGGCGGAGCATCCCTTCTTCGCGCCGATCTTCCCCGTGGTGATGGTCGCGGTGGCGATCCTCTCCGCCACCCTGATCGTCGACCGCCCGCTGGTGGGGCGCGCGACGTTCCCGGCCGTGGTCGCCCTGTCCGGGATCGCGGCGGTGTGGATGCTGTTCGCGTCCCCCCAGCCGGCCATCGACGTTCTCGACTTCTCCCGCGAGTCCGCCCGGGCGCTCGCGCACGGCCGGAACCCGTACGACCTCCACCTGCACAACGTCTACGGACACACCCGGTACTTCGGACCGGGATTCGCGACCGACCGCACCATCGACGTCGGCCTGGTCTATCCGCCGGTCAGCCTGATCCTCACTGCCGCCGGCGAGTGGATCGCCGGCGATTCGCGGGCCACCCTGGTGCTCGCGCTGGTGGTCACTGCCCTGCTCATCGATCGCCTCGGCGGCCGGACAGCGCGGCTGTCCGCCCTCGTGTTCCTCACCACGCCTCGCCAGTACTTCGTGCTCGAGCACGGCTGGACCGAGCCCCTCTTTCTCTGCGGTTTCGCGGGGCTCGTGCTCCTCGCGTCGCGCCGACGGCGGGGAATCGCGGTGCTGCTCGGCGCGCTGCTCGCGCTCAAGCAGTTTGCGGTGCTGCTCCTGCCGCTCCTCCATCTGATGCTCGGCGAGCTCCGGCCGAGGAGGAGCCTGAAGCTGCTCGCCGCGGCGCTGGCCGTCGCCGCCCTGCTCATCGCGCCGTTCTTTCTCTGGGACCCGCACGCCTACCTGCGGTCGACGGTGCTCTTCCATCTCGCCCAGCCGTTCCGCGCGGACAGCCTCAACTTCGCTGCGCTCTGGGCGTGGGCCAGGGGAGGGTCTGCGCCTCCGACCACCGTTCCCACCCTGATCTGTCTCTGCGCCGCGCTCTGGGTCGCCCTGCGCCGGTGTCGGCCGACGCCCGCCGGGTTCGCCGCCGGGTGCGCGCTGGTGCTCCTCGCGACACTCGCCTGGTCCAAGCAGGCCCACTGCAACTACCTCTACCTGGTGGTGGGGCTGCTCCTCTGCTCGGTCGCGAGCGCGGAGCCTGCCGCGAAGTCGCTCCCCGGCGGCAGGACGGTCGGCTGAGCGCCGGACAGCCCGGGCACGGACCTCCCCATCACTACTGCACACCAGAACGGGTGGGAATGCCAGCGCGACACCCGCCGGCTGCGCCACGGATGACACGGCGGAGCGTGCGCGCCCGTGTTAGCCCTCGTCTTTCGCCGTGGATCTTCTCCCCGAGCCCGACTCCGCCCCCGCGAACGAGCGCCCCGCGCTGATCGACGCCCTCCGGGCCGAGGTCCAGCCCACCACCTTCAAGAAGGGGCGGGACGTCGCGCGCGAGGGAAGGGTGAGCCGCTGGAAGGACGAGCCCGACGGGACGCGCAGGGGCGAGGTCGCGGGCAGCGCGGGCGAGGCCTACGAGACCTCGGTCGCGCTCACGCCGGAGGGCACCGTCACCTCTCGCTGCACCTGTCCGGCGTGGGGCGAGTATGGGCCTCACTGCAAGCACGCGGTGGCGCTGGCCCATGCCGACCGGCCGGAGAGCCTTGGACCGCGCCCCGGCGAGCCGCAGCGGACGGCCGAGGTCGTGCCCTTGCCGGCGCTGGCCAAGCTCGAGTCGTGGCTCGGCGTCTCCGCCGCGGGTGAGCCCTCGTTCGTGTACCGGCTCGCGCCCGCGCATCCGCGCGCCTCCGGTCGCTCCTGGCTATTCGACGTCCGCCGGCGCGACGGAAAGGACGGTGGGCCGCTCTCGGTGAAGCGCTTCCTCTCCGGGGGGACGCGCCTCTCTCCCCCCGATGAGCGCGTGTTCGGCGAGCTGGCCCGGCACGAGAGCCGCTTCGACGGAAAGTTCGTGCTCGGCGACGAGGACGTGGCGGATCTGCTTCCGCAGCTCCGCACCCGGCGAGTGGTGTACCGGGGGACGGCCCTCCAGTTCTCGGTGGACCCGGCGCGGCCGCAGATCCACCTCTCGTCCACGTCCGGCGGAGCGCGGGCGAAGATCGAGTTCCAGCTCCCCGACGGCCGCACCACCGGCTTCGAGACGTCGCTGCTCCTCATCGGCCGGCGCACCACCGTGCTGCTGGAGGGGCAGACGGCGTACGCGCTCGAGCCCGATCTGCCGGCGCGGCTGTGGCGCGCGTGGGTACGCGAGCCGAGCATGACCTTCCCGACGGCGCAGGTGGAGCGCGTGCTGTCGTTCTTCGCCGCGCACCTGCCGCGGATCGACCTCCGCCTGCGCGCGGACGGGCTGGACGTGGTGGAGGACCAGGCCCCCGTCTTCGTCCTGACGCTCGAGGGCACCGCGGAGAAGGCGAGGGCGCAGCTCGCCGCGCGTTACGGCACCGCAACGGTGCCGGTCTCGCCCGCCGCGGTCCACCTCGGCTACGCGGCCTCGCCGGGAAGCCAGGGCAGGACGCTCTACCGGCGGCAGGAGGTTGCGGAGCGCGAGGCCGGGCAGGCGTTGCTCGCCCAGGGCTTCCGGCACGACTCGCAGGCATCCGTCTACGAGGCCACCGGCGATGCGGCGGTGGCGTTCTGGAGCACCGGCCTGTCCGCCCTCCCCGCGGGATGGGAGCGGTTCCTGGCCCGTGCGCCGAAGGTCCGGATGCGCAAGCGGCTCAAGCCGCGCGTCCGCGTCGCCACGGGAAGCAACGGCTGGTTCGAGCTGGACGCGCGGTTCGAGAGCGAGGAGCAGGCGGTGGACCTCGGCGCGGTTCGCCTCTGGCTCCGCTCGGGGCGTCGCTTCATCCCGCTGCCGGACGGCACCTACGCCGAGGCGGACCGGGAGGAGATCACCCAGGCTGCGGACCTGCTCGAGGAGGCGGGCGCGCTCCCGGGGAAGTCCCGCACCGAGCTGCCGCCGTACCAGGCAGGGGCGCTGGACGCGCTCGCCGCCCTGGGCGAGGGAGCTCGTTTCGAGGCGAAGGCGCGCACCGCCATCGCCGAGTTCAAGGAGCTCTCGCGCATCCCGGCGGTGCCGGCGCCCGAGGGTCTCACCGCGACGCTGCGGCACTACCAGGAGGACGGCCTCGCCTGGCTGTGGTTCCTCCACCGCCATGGCCTCGGCGGGATCCTCGCGGACGACATGGGCCTCGGAAAGACGGTGCAGGCCCTGGCCCTGCTCCAGCAGTCGCGGAACACCGAGGGCTCCGCCCCCTCGCTGGTGGTGGCGCCGACCAGCGTGCTGCCGAACTGGCAGCGCGAGGCCGAGCGCTTCACCCCCGGGCTGCGCGTCGCCGTCTGGCACGGACAGGACCGGCGGGAGCGCGTCGAGGACCTGGCCGGTGCCGACATCGTGCTGACCTCCTACGCGCTCGCCCGCCGCGACCGGGACGAGCTGGCCCGGACGCGCTGGCGCTACGTGTTGCTCGACGAGGCGCAGAACATCAAGAACGCCGGCTCGGCCACGGCGCAGGCCTGCAAGGCGCTCCCCGCGCACCACCGGCTCGCGCTCACCGGCACGCCGCTCGAGAACCGCCTCTCGGAGCTGTGGAGCATCTTCGACTTCCTGATGCCCGGCTTCCTCGGTGCCGAGGAGGACTTCTCCGAGCGGTACGAGCAGCCCATCGAGGTCGCGCAGGATCCGGGCGCTCGCGAGCGCCTCCGGCGGAGGGTGCAGCCCTTCGTGCTCCGCCGGCTCAAGACCGAGGTCGCGCGCGATCTGCCGCCCAAGACCGAGACCGTCGCCTACTGCGAGATGGAGCCGGCGCAGGCGGCGCTCTACCGCGAGGTGCTCGACGAGAGCCGGGCCAAGGTCCACGAGAGCATCCAGAAGGTGGGCTTCCGCCGGGCGCGGGTGTCCATCCTCGCGGCGCTGCTCCGGCTCCGGCAGGTGTGCAACGACCCGCGGCTGCTCAAGCTGCCCGGCACGACGTCGCTGCCGCCGTCGGCGAAGCTGCAGCGCTTCGACGAGCTGGTGGACGACCTGCTGGCCGAGGGGCACCGCGCGCTGGTCTTCAGTCAGTTCACCGAGATGCTGCGGCTCCTCGAGGCGCACGCCGAGGGCCGCAAGATCTCGTTCCTCTCGCTGGACGGGCGGACCCGCGACCGGATGGCCCGCGTCGACGCGTTCAACCGCGAGGACGGTCCGCCGATCTTCTTCATCAGCCTCAAGGCGGGCGGGACGGGCCTCAACCTGACCGCGGCGGACTACGTCATCCACTACGACCCGTGGTGGAACCCGGCGGTGGAGGACCAGGCGACCGACCGGACCCACCGCATCGGGCAGACCCGCGCGGTCATCGCCTACAAGCTCATCACCCGCGGCACGGTGGAGGAGAAGATCCTCGCGCTGCAGGCGCGGAAGCGGGAGCTGGCCCAGGGCATCCTCGGCCCGGGCGGAGGGCTGTCCGAGGGCCTCACCGAGAAGGACATCGAGACGCTGTTCGCGGACGACTGAGCCGGGCTGAACCCTTGTACAGTGTCGGCACCAGGAGGTACGGTCCGATACGGAACGGAGGTTCAGTACCCATGCTGGTCGTGCTTCGCATCGAGAACTTCACGGTGGTGGAGGAGGTCGAGGTCGGCTTCGGCCCCGGCCTGACCGTCCTGACGGGGGAGACGGGCGCCGGGAAGAGCATCCTCGTGGACGCGCTCGGGCTCCTGCTCGGCACCCGGGCGGACGCCGATTGCGTGCGGACCGGCGCGGACGAGGCGGTGGTGGAGGCGGTCTTCCAGCGCACCCCGGGCCTCGCCCAGCGGCTGGAGGCGCTGGGGCTCCCGGACCATGGCGACGAGGTGGTGCTGCGCCGGGTGGTGGGCCGCGCGGGCAGGAGCAAGGTCCACGTGAACGGTGCCCTCGCCTCGGTCGGCGTCCTCGGGCAGCTGATGCGGGGCGAGCTGGACATCGCCGGCGAGCACGCCCACGTCGGGCTCTTCGAGGCCTCCACTCACCGCGCGGTGCTGGACCGCTGCGAGGGCGTGGCCCTCGCGCTCGAGGCCTACCGGGCCGCGCACGCGCCGCTGGTGGCTCTGGACGTGGAGCGACAGTCGCTCGGAGGAGACGCGGCCGTTCAGGAAGCCCGGGCCGAGTTCACTCGCTTCCAGCTCGACGAGCTCGAGCGGCTCTCGCCCGCGCCCGGCGAGGAGGCGGCGCTAGAGGCGGAGCGGAGACGGCTCGCGGCCGTGGAGCGGCTGCGCGCCTCGGCGCTCGAGTCGGAGGCCCTGCTGGGCGGCGAGGACGGTGGCGTGTCCACGGTGGCCGGCCGCGCCGCGCGGATGCTGGAGGAGGCCGCGCGCACCGACCCCGACCTCGGCGAGGCCGCCACCTCGGTGCTCTCGGCCGCGGCGGCCCTCGAGGACGCGCTGCGGAGTCTCCGGCGCTACCTGGACGGGCTGGAGGCCGACCCGGAGCGCCTCTCGATCGTCGAGGAGCGGCTCGACGCGCTCCGCCGCCTCGCCCGCAAGCACGGGACCGACGTGGCGGGACTCCCCTCCCGTCTGGAGGTGCTGCGGATCGAGTGCGGGCGGCTCGAGGGTCGCCGTGAGCGCTTCCTCGCGCTCGACGCCGAGCGGTCCGCCGCCGAGGCCCGGGCCTGGGAGGCCGCGCGCTGCCTCCGCCGTGAGCGAGAGCGTGCGGCCCGGCAGATCGAGCGCGCCGTGGGCAGCGAGCTGTCGCGGCTGGCGCTGCCGCGTGCGGCATTCAGCGTGCAGCTCGCTCCGCGCGACGTGCTCCGCGCGGACGGAGCCGACGAGGTCGAGTTCCTCTTCAGCGCCAACCCCGGCGAACCCGCGCGTCCGCTCGCGCGGGTGGCCTCGGGCGGAGAGGCCTCGAGGCTCTGGCTCGCGCTCAAGCGGACCTCCATGGCCCGCGGCGGTCCCGACGAGGCGGTCACCGTCGTGCTCGACGAGGCCGATGCCGGGGTGAGCGGCGCCGTCGCGGACGTGGTGGGACGGATGGTCCGGGCGGTCGCCGCCGGTCGGCAGGTCCTCTGCATCACCCATCTGCCGCAGGTGGCTGCGCACGCCGATGCACACCTCCTGGTGGAGAAGACGTCCTCGCGGGGGCGCACCTGGTCCAGCGTGCGCGTGCTGGATGCGGGCGCTCCGCGCACCCGGGAGCTGGCCCGGATGCTGTCAGGGGCCATTGTCACGTCCGAGGCGCTCGCGGCTGCCGAGGCGCTGGTCCGCGCCGCGCGGGACTCGGCCGCGCCTCCCTCTGGCCCGAAGGTCTCGCGCGCGCGACGGGTGGCGTGATCCCGGGGGACCGGTCGCCGGGCAGGGGTCGGACGGCGACCGCGGGCTGCATCGGGCCGTGCAGTCTCCTTGCCCGCCCCGCAGGGCCGCCTGTACCATCGCCGGCCAGCGTGTCCAGGCCCGAGCCACCCCCGGTCCGGTTGAGAATCGTCTCCAGTGGGCTGACCGATGTGGGCAAGAAGCGCGACCACAACGAGGACAGCTTCCTCATCGACGAGGATCTGAAGCTGTTCGTGGTCGCCGACGGCATGGGCGGTCACGCAGGCGGGGGCACGGCCTCCCGCATCGCGGTGGAGACCATCGACCGGGAGCTCCGCCAGGCGCGCACCACCCAGGGGTCCGCCCTCGACGCGAGGACCGCCCTGCAAGACTCGCCCATCCCCGAGGCGATCCGCGCCGCCGTGGAGCGCGCCTGCATCGCCATCTACAGCAAGGCCCAGGAGGATCCGCGGCTGGCCGGGATGGGCACCACGGTCATCTCGCTGCTGCTCAAGGACGACCACGCGTTC
This sequence comes from uncultured Myxococcaceae bacterium, assembly GCA_964507515.1. Classification (GTDB taxonomy): domain Bacteria; phylum Myxococcota; class Myxococcia; order Myxococcales; family Myxococcaceae; genus RPRB01. The sequence goes on along the minus strand of CAZDSB010000495.1, from coordinate 2,507 downwards.
TTCGCCCATGTCGGCGACAGCCGCGCCTACCTCGTCCGCGGCGATCTCATCCAGCAGATCAGCGAGGACCACAGCCTGGTCAACGAGCAGATCAAGGCCGGGATGATCACCCCCGAGGAGGCGAAGCACTCCCGGTACAAGAACATCATCACCCGGTCGGTGGGCTTCGAGGAGGAGGTCCAGGTCGACGTGATGGGCCTGCTCTCCGAGCCGGGGGACGTCTTCATCCTCTGCTCGGATGGGATGGCGAACATGGTGGAGGACCCGGAGATCCTCCAGGTGGTCCGTCACTTCACCCTCGCCGAGGTGCCTCAGAAGCTGATCGACCTCGCGAACGAGCGCGGCGGCGACGACAACATCACCGTCATCGCCGTGCAGGTGCAGGCCGAGGCGGCAGCTCCGAGACCGGCCGAGACGGGCGAGCACGCGTCGGTCTGACCCTCGGAACCATCTCGGTCATCGGCGCGGTGCAGGTGGGAGAATCACCTCTGTTGCGAGCGCATGGGGCCGGTTGTCGCGCCTTGACACTGTAAGTTCTGCCACGCTACGAGCGGCGTTCCGGACGGATGGGGGGCAAGCATGCTGGAATACGGCTTGCTTGGGTACCTGGACTGCCTGGAAGCGCGCTGTCACCGGAGCGAGCCCATCCTTGTCGAAGAAGACCCTCACGCTGATCGTGGTCCCGGATCACGACGCTCCGGTGCGCCGCTTCCAGCTCGAGCGGAGCCTTCTCCGGCACGCGGCGCTCGGCGCGGGGATCGCCGGCGTGCTCGTGCTGGGCGCGGTGGTCCACTACTTCGCCCTCGTGCGGGAAGCCTCGGAGAACCGCCTCCTGCGCGACGAGAACCTGACCCTCCGCACGCAGCTGAAGAGCATCCGCGAGCGGATGGAGCACATCGGCGCGACGCTCGAGCGCGTGGAGCGGTTCGATCAGAAGCTCCGCGCGGTGACGCTGCTCTCCGATCCGCAGCGGAATCTGGCGCTCGGGCCGACGGCCGGTGAGCCCGGGGTCACGCCCACCCCCAGCGCGGAGACCGAGTTCACCCGACCCGGGACGGCGAGCGAGACCCCCCGGAACCTCGCCTCGAAGCTGGACAAGCTGAGCGAGTCCGCAACCAAGCAGGAAAAGAGCCTCCAGGAGCTGCAGTCGTACTTCCTGGACCAGAAGAGCCGGCTCGCCTCGACCCCCTCGGTCTGGCCGGCGCGCGGCTGGGTCACCTCGGACTTCGGACAGCGTCTCGACCCGTATACGGCTGAGCGCGTGATGCACGAAGGTCTCGACATCGCCGCACCCCACGGCAAGGAGGTCCTCGCGCCGTCCGACGGCACGGTGATCTTCGCCGGGCTCGAGGGCGGATACGGCAACGTCCTGGTCATCGACCACGGCTACGGCGTGAAGACCCGCTTCGGCCACCTGAGCAAGCTCGAGGTGAAGACCGGCGACCGGGTGAAGCGCGGCCAGCTCGTGGGCGCAGTGGGAAACACCGGCCGGTCCACCGGCCCTCACCTGCACTACGAGGTGCGGGTAAACGGGATCCCCGAGAACCCGCGGAAGTTCATCCTGGAAGAGTAGGAACTCTGCCGTCGAGGCGGAGCTCGCGCTCCTGGATGCCGGAGGCGAGGCCGCGCCGGGCCATCGCGTGCGCCCGCTCGATCTCCGCGACGAGCAGCGGGCCGAGGACCTGCCAGTGCGAGGGGTCGAACACACGGAGCCGGAGCGCGGAGAGCGTGTACACGAGGTTCGTCGAGAGTCCCGAGGCGCTGACCGCCGACGTGACGTCGACCAGGGCGGCCTTCGCACGGTCCAGGTGCTCTTCCTGGAGGGTCTCTCCGGAGGAAGGGAGGAACAGCACGGCGTAGCAGTCGCCGTGCATCCGGACGGTCTGCTCCCGGGGGAAGGCGCGACGAAGGTGGGCCGAGAGCTCGCGGAGAACACGGTCACCGCCGGAGAAGCCCCACGCCTCGTTGACCTCGATGAGCTCCTTGACGTCGACGATCACGGCCCCGGCGTCCCAGCCGGTGTGCGCGTGGACCGAGAGATCGAATTCTCGCTTCAGAACGGCCCCCTGCATCAGGGCCGTGGGGGTGAGGGCGCCGGAGAATGCCTCCGGAGCGCCACGGCGGTACTCCTCCTGCTCGACGAGCCACTCCAGCGCGGCCAGGAAGCGCTTCGAAGGAGCCTCTCGCTGCTGGACCCACGGGACCGCGGCAACGACCCGGGCCGCCAGCACGTCGTCCACGTTCTCGGGCATCGTGGTGCGCAGCTGTAACACTCCCCGGCTGGGCGGCCACACGGCTGGCATCCCGGGAAAGGCTCCGCTAGAGGAGGTGTTTCCTTCTGCCGGCGCGCGCCCGCGAGGGGCCTTGTCAGCCGCGCGAGGCTGGTTACATCGGCACTGGAACGTCAATGATCGAGTGGACGCTGAAGAAGATCATGGGCACCAAGAACGACCGCGAGCTCAAGCGCTCGTGGCCGAAGGTCGCCCGCATCAACGCGCTCGAGCCCC
>CAZDSB010000494.1:0-2765 GCA_964507515.1 uncultured Myxococcaceae bacterium | reverse complement strand
GCGCGCTCGCGACCGTGACCGCCGCCACCGAGGCGGCGCTGGCCCAGTCCCAGGCCCGGGCCCGCGAGCTCGAGGAGTGGACGTGGCACGCGGTGGCGGCTGCGCTGCTCGCCAGCCTGGCGCTGGCGCTCGCGGCCAGCGCCTTCCTCGCGTTCCGGATGACGCGGTCGCTCCGCCAGCTGTCCGCGGCCACCGCCGCGCTCGCGGCCGGGACGTGGACCGCCCCCGTCGCCACGCCGGATCGCGACGAGATCGGCGAGCTCGGCCGGTCCTTCGACCGCATGGCGGAGCGGCTCCGCCAGGTCGACGAGCTCAAGCAGGAGTTCTTCTCGCACGTCTCGCACGACCTGCGAAACCCTCTCGCCTCGATCCGGCTCGCCGCCGAGACCCTGCAGGAGCGGGCCCGCAAGGCAGTGGACCCGCGGGGGCTGCGGCTCGCCCAGCTCATCGAGGCGAGCGCGGGCCGGATGCTGGCCATGGTCAACCAGATCCTGGACTTCACCCGCCTCCGGGCCCTCGCCGTCCCGCTCGAGACCAGGCCGGTCGACGCCCTCGAGGCGGTCACGCGCGCGATGGACGAGCTGCGGCCGGTCGCCGAGGCGAAGCGGATCCGGCTGACCCTGGCCGCGGAGGGAACCGACTTCACGGTGCTCGGCGAGGAAGGGAGCCTGGTGCGCGTGGTCATCAATCTCCTGGGCAATGCGGTCAACTTCACCGGACCGGACGGCTCGGTGACCCTGCGTCTCGCCGAGATGGGGGACCGGCTCGAGCTGCAGGTTCGCGACACCGGCGTCGGGATTCCGCCCGAGGCCCTCTCGGCGATCTTCGAGCCGTACCACCAGGCCCACGGGCGGCGGCAGGGCAGCGGCCTCGGCCTGGCGGTGGTCAAGGGCCTGGTCGAGGCGCATCACGGGAGGGTGAGCGTGCACTCGGCACCCGGACAGGGCAGCTGCTTCACGGTCGAGCTGCCGAAGGCTTCGGCCGCGGCATGATCCGGGGCCTCCGCGCGCTCCCGCTCCTCCTGCTGCTGGCCGCCTGCAGCACCGCCCCGGCCTCGTTCCGAGGTCCGGGGCGCCTGGTCGCGCACGCCGACGACCTCGCCGAGCAGGGGCAGGTCCAGGAGGCGTCCCGTCTGTACGGGCGCGTGATGCGCGAGTATCCCGCGGATCCGGCCGCCGCCTCCGCCCTCTACGGCCTCGGGCGCCTGCAGGCGGCTCCGGCGAGCCCGCTCCGGAATTACCGCGCCGCGCACGCGACCTTCTCGCGCCTCCTGGCCGAGTACCCGCAGAGCCGCTGGGAGCGCGAGGCGCGCGCCTGGCGGGCGGTGCTCGGAGAGCTGCTGGCGCGGGAGGAGGAGTCGACGCGGCTCCGGTCGCAGATCGAGCGTCTCCGCCGCAGCGATCTCGATCTCGAGCGCCGGCACTGACTACCTGGCGAGCGTCCGGGCTCCGGTGATCCGGCCGCTGCGCCGCGCGCGCACGTAGCAGAGTGGCGGGGAAGAGGGGCGCGCGCCGCCTCTCCCCGCCCCGACGGCCCGATGAGTCCTACCGGGCCGCGGCCTGGATCCGAAGGTTGGTCACCACCTCGCGCACGCCCTTGACCTCACGGGCGATCTGCGCGGCGCGGGTCTTCATGGCCTCGGTCTGCACGGTGCCGTTCAGCGCCACCACGCCCTGGTTGGTGTCCACGTCGACCCGGGTCACGGTGGAGATCTTCTCGGCGGCCAGCTTCGCCTTCACCGCCGCGGTGATCTTGGCGTCGTCGATGTTCTCGCCGAGGGTCCGGCCGGTGGTGGACTGGCAGGCCGCCAGCAGGATCATGACCGCCAGCACCGCCAGCGCGGTTCACAGCATCTCCTTGCGGGCCTTCTTGGCGCGGGCCGCGCCGATGGCCGTCTTGACTTCCTTCTCCTCCTCGGGCGGCGGGAGGACCGCTGGGAGTCCGAGCGACTCGATCCACAGCTCGCGGCACCAGCCGGTCGAGTGGCAAAGGTGCTCGTCCTCCTGCTCCTCGACCTGCTCGCAGGCCTCGGTCACTGCCTTCTTGTCCTCCCCGCTGGCCTTCTCGGACGCCTCGTGCAGCAGCTCCCAGTTGAGGTGGTCCTTGGTCTCGGCCTGTACCACCGCCTCGCAGGCGACGAGCTGGGCGGCCTCGGCGGAGGCGCTCTTGCGCGCCATCTCCATCGCCTGCACCAGCGACTCGCCGATGTGCCGGACCACGCCGCGCCCGGGAGTCTCCTGCTCCGGGTCGAGGCCCAGCTTCTCCATCAGCGCCAGCACGATGCGCTCGTGATTCTTCGTCTGCTCCAGGTATTCCTCCCACTCTTCCCTCAGCTCGTCGTTGACGACGGAGCGGAGGGCGGTCTCGTACACCTGGATGCCTCCCCGCTCGGTCTCCAGCATCTGGTAGATCAGCTCATCGAGCTGTTCGGGCTTCACGTCCTACCTCCCCCGCTTGAGATTGATCGCTGCGAAGGGGAGAGCAAGGACTGTGCCTCGTCGCCGCGGATGCGGCAGCCGCGCGGTGACGGGGCCGAACGGGACATGGGCGCGCGGGCGCGACGCGAGCGGCGGGAAGACGAACCCGATTGCCGGGTAAGTTCTGCTGAGCGCGGCCGGCTCCCGGGCGGTCCGGGAGCCGGCGCGGGCGGGAGCGGCGGGCTAGGGAGCGACCGAGATCTTGTCGAAGAAGAGGTAGAACGACGGGTGGAGCTTGAAGCCGCTCACCTTCTTGGTGCCGGCCGCGTTCTGGAGCGCGTTGTCGAT
>CAZDSB010000493.1:0-12549 GCA_964507515.1 uncultured Myxococcaceae bacterium | reverse complement strand
ATCGCCGGCCGCCGCGACCAGGTGTTCCTCGTCTCCAAGGTGATGCCGAACCACGCCAGCCGGAGCGGCACGGTGAAGGCATGCGAGGCGACCCTCCGGCGACTGGGGACGGACCACCTGGAGTGCTACCTCCTCCACTGGCCCGGGCCGCATCCGCTCGAGGACACGGTCGCCGCGTTCGAGCAGCTGGTGCAGGAGGGGAAGATCCGCAGCTGGGGCCTGAGCAACTTCGACGTGGACGATCTCGAGGAGGCGCTGGCCATCGCCGGGCCGCGGCGCATCGCCTGCAATCAGGTCCTGTACCACCTGCGCGCGAGGGACATCGAGCACCGTGTCCTTCCCTGGTGCGTGAAGCACGACGTCGCCGTGGTCGGCTACAGCCCGTTCGGGTCGGGGGACTTCCCGCAGCCGCAGTCCCGCGGGGGCAAGGTGCTCGCGGAGATCGCCAGCGCCCGGGGGGTGACCGTGCACCAGGTCGCCCTCGCCTTCCTCATCCGTGATCCCCACGTCTTCGGCATTCCCAAGTCGGCGAAGGCCAGTCGGGTCCAGCAGAACGCGGCCGCCGCGGAGCTCCGGCTCGGTGCGGAGGACCTCGCCCGCATCGAGGAGGCCTTCCCCGCTCGCCGGGGTCGCGGCCTCCCGACGATCTGACCCGCTCAGGGGATCGGGCGGCGACAACTCGTTGAGAAGGCATCGGTTTCTTCTGGTCGCTCCGGCAGCCGGGTCGGAGGTTCCTCGGCTGCACGCTCGCAGCGTCCGACGGCGCGAGCCTGATCGACCTCCGGACCGGGCAGGTGGCCTGGATGGCAAGCGCGAGGACGGGCGGCAGCGAGTATTCCGGTGTTGCAGAGACCGTGGACTCGTTCGCGTCGCGGACCGCGGACGCCCTCGAGGAGCGGCAGCTGCTCGCGATCCGTCCGACACGAGGCTCGTAGCTCTCCGGCACCGGAGGCCCGGCTCACGCAGTCAGCGGGGGGGGGGGTCTCTGGGCCTCCGGTCGACCGCGCAGCCGGGCTTGCCCCCACGGCGTGGACGTGGTCTCCCTCATGGAACGGGCGAGCAAGGTCCCGGTCCGAGGAGCATTCCGCGCATGTGCCGCAACATCCGAGTCCTCTACAACTTCGAGCCGCCGACCACGCCCGAGGAGGTCGAGGCAGCGGCGCTGCAGTACGTGCGCAAGGTGAGCGGGCTGCGGGCGCCTTCTGCCGCGGACAGGGTGGCGTTCGAGCGCGCAGTGCACGAGGTCGCGCACGCAACGGACCATCTCCTCGAGGCGCTGTCGGCCCGGACGGCGGTCAGGACCCGCGAGGGCGAGAGAGAGAAGGCGCGGGCCCGCGGGCTCAAACGCAGATACGTGGCGCCAGCCGGCTGAGGAGCGACGTCGGCGCTCTGGAAGGTCCTGCTTGACTTCCCAGAGCTGAAGGACGCTGGTGCGCGGTGCAGGGTTCGAGGGACGCCTCTGGCCGCGCCGCCGAAACCGGTCGACGTCGCGAAGCGCATCGTGGAGAGCGCCGGAGTCGGCGCGGGAGACGTGGTCCGCATCTCCGGAAACCCGAAGGACATGCCGCTTCTCTCCTCGATCGCCGTCGAGGTGGAGAGGGCCGGAGGCACCAGCTTCTACAACCTCCAGTCCGACGAATCGGTCAAGCGCATCTGCGCCGAGGTTCCGCCCGAACGGGACCGGGACAACGCGGCGGCGGCGCTCAAGCTGCTCTCCGTGGACACCGTCGACATCTCGGTGTCCAACCCGATCACTCCCGGTGTCTGCGCTGCAGCTCCGACCCGCCTCGCTGCGCGGGGTGCCGCCTTCCAGTCCGTGACCGAGGCCTTCAACAAGGCGGGCCTCCGTTCGATCAACCTCGGCAACGGGCTCGAGCCGTCGGATTGGCGAGCAAAGCGGTTCGGGATGAGCACCGCGCAGCTGAGCACCTTGTTCTGGCAGGGCGTGGAGGTGGATCCGGCCAAGCTGAAGGCCGCTGCAGATCCGCTTACGAAGGCGCTCGGGAGTGGCAAGCAGCTCACCATCTCGGCGCCCAACGGGACGAAGCTCTCGATGTCGATCGACGGGCGCAGGGTGATCCTGAGCGACGGCAAGGTCACCGCGGACATGGCGAAGAAGGGGCAGACCCTGACCGCCTGGCTTCCCGCCGGTGACGTCTACCTGGCGGTGGTGCCGGGCACTGCCGAGGGCAAGCTGGTGGTCGACAAGACCTACTACCAGGACCAGCCGATCGAGGGACTGACGCTGACGATCAAGGGCGGGAAGGTCACCGACATGGTCGGAAAGGGTCCCGGCTTCGCGAAGTACAAGGCCGCGTACGACGGCGCGAGCGGAGCGAAGGACGCGGTCGGGGTCGTCAACATCGGAGTGAACCCTGCGCTGCGGCCCGCCCCGGGGGCGAAGATCAACGCGACCCCGGTCTCGGGGGTGGTGACGTTGATGACCGGGGACACCACCTGGGCCGGCGGTTCCGACGTGAGCAGCTGGGGATCCCTGAACTTCCTCCAGGGTGCCACCGTGACCGTGGATGGCGCGACGGTGGTCGACAAGGGACAGCTCCGCGCACCGGGAGCCTGAAAGCGGGGAACCCGTCAGGGGGAGGGGACGAGGCCCGGGCCGCGTCGCACCAGCACGGGTCGCACGAACGCCAGGCGGAATCCGAGCCGCCCGGCGTTCCGCTCGGTGGGGATGCCCGGGTGAGAAGTGATGTCCGCCAGATCCGAGCCGAGCGCGAGCGCCCGCTCGAGGCGCACCGCCATCAGGGCCTGCTGAATGCCACGGCGTCGGAAGCGCGGAAGCACGGAGGTGCCGAAGAGCGAGGTGACCCCGTGCCGCGAACCGCAGCCGCCGGCCCCCGCGACCTCGTCACCGACGTACGCGACGTAGCTGTCGTGCTCGGGGGCGCGGGCCGAGCGTGCGCCGGTCACGAGGAACTCCTCCGAGATCTGCTCTCCCTCGGGGATGAAGCCGCTGGCGCTCGTCCGGACGAACACGTCCACCTGCGTGTTGTCTCGCGGCTCGATCCGCTCGATGCGCACGCCCTCGGGCCAGCCGCCGGGCAGGAGCGACCGCGGATCTCCGAGCCCCTTCAGCGGAAGGACCAGGGTGTTCTCGAGCTCCTGAAGGACGAAGCCCTTCTCGGCGAGCCGGCGCAGGAATGGCACCGGGGCGAACTGGGTGAGCTCGACCTTGGGCTCGATGCCACGGGACGCGAAGAAGCGATCCACCCGAGCGACGTCGTCATCCCCGGGCTCGCCGTCGAAGCCAAGCGCCACCGCCTTGTTGAGGTAGGAGCCGGGCCCGTTCGCCGCCATCCAGCCACCGGCGACCGGCTCCGAATCCGACGCCAGCTGCCGGACCACCTCGGCCTGGATCGCCTCGAGCCTCCTCGCGGTGGCCAGGAAGTCCATCGCTCTGCTCAGCGCCGCTTGCCGCTCGCCGCGCCGGCCCGGGTGCCCGCGGCGACGGAGCCCATCTTCTCCAGGAACTCGTCGTAGGTGCCGCGGAAATCGACCAGCCCCTCCGGAGTGAAGGCCCACAGCCGGGTCGCGAACTGCTCGATGAGGTCACGGTCGTGGGTCACGACGAACGCCGTGCCCTGGAACTTCTCCAGGCCATCACCCAGCGCGATGATCGACTCGAGGTCCAGGTGGTTGGTGGGCTCGTCGAGCACCAGGACGTTGTCCTTGGTCAGCATCAGCTTGGCGAAGATGAGGCGCACTCCCTCGCCGCCGGACAGGGCGCGGGTGGGCTTCAGGCCCTCCTCGCCCTTGAACAGCATCCGCCCCAAGAGACCGCGGATCGCCTCGTTGCCCGCCTTGTGATCGAAGGTGTGGAGCCACTCGGCGGCGGTGGTGTCGTTGGGAATGCCCTCCCGGTGGTCCTGGGCGAGGTAGCCGATGCTCGCCTCGTGGCCCCAGGTGAGCGTACCCTCGTCGGGCTCGAGCTGGCCCATCAGCATCTTGCACAGCGTGGTCTTGCCCACGCCGTTGCGGCCGATGATGGCGATCTTGTCGCCCCGGGTGACGAGCGCGTTGAAGTCCTCGCAGACGGTCACGCCCGGCCAGCGCTTGGTGAGGTGCTCGATGGTCAGCGTCTGCTTGCCGCTCGGGCGCTTCTGCTCGAACTTGATGAACGGCCGCTCGATGTTGCTTCGCTTGAGGTCGGCGAGCTGGAGCTTCTCCAGCGCCTTCTTCCGGCTCTGCACCTGGCTGGCGCGCGTTCCGGCGGAGAAGCGGGCCACGAAGTCCTGGAGCTGGGCGATCTTCTTCTGCTTCTCGGCGTTCTCGGACTCGACGCGTGAGCGGACCTGCGCCTTGGCCATCACCATGTCGTCGTAGCCGCCGGTGTAGGTGATGATCGTGTTGTAGTCGATGTCCGCGATGTGAGTGCAGATCGCGTTGAGAAAGTGCCGGTCGTGGCTGATCGCGACCAGGATGCCCTCGTACGCGTTGAGAAAGGTCTCCAGCCAGCGGATCGAGTCGAGGTCGAGGTTGTTGGTGGGCTCGTCGAGCAGCAGCGCCTGCGGCTTGCCGAACAGCGCCTGGGCCAGGAGGACCCGCAGCTTCAGGCCGCCGGGGATCTCCTTCATCAGCCGGCCGTGGTCGCTCTCCGGGACCCCGAGGCCGGAGAGCAGTGCGGCGGCGTCGCTCTCCGCGGTGTAACCGTCCTCCTCGGCGATGACGCCCTCGAGGTCCGCCAGCCGGTGCCCGTCGTCGTCGGTCAGCTCGGGCTTGTGGAGCAAGCGTTCCTTTTCCTGCAGCGCCGCCCAGAGGCCCTGGTTCCCCTGGAGCACCACGTCCAGGACCCGGACATCCTCGTGCGCGAACTGGTCCTGCTTGAGGACCGACGTCTTCTTCGGACGGCTGACCATCCCGGTGTCGGGATCGAGCTCGCCGGCGAGGATCTTCATGAAGGTCGACTTGCCGGAACCGTTGGGGCCGGTGAGTCCGTAGCGGCGATGCTCGGAGAAGGCGACGTCGACGTCCTCGAAGAGGCGCTTCTGGCCGTAGGCCTTGGTGACCTGGGTGACTTGCAGCGTGGGCATGGGTTCGGGGGCGACGCACACTAATGACGGCGTGCGTCGCGTGCAGAGTGGACGCGACCCACACCACACCTGAGGGTCGGATGCAACCCGGCCGGCGCCGCCCGATCAGCCCGCTCGCGGCGCGCGGCGTCCCTGACGCCAGTGCGCCGGTGAGACCCCGACCACCCGCTTGAACGCCCTGCTGAGGGCCGCCTCCGAGCCGTACCCGAGCCTATGCGCGATCTCCGCGATGCTCGACCGCGAATCGGAGAGGAGCTCGGCCGCGAGCTGCATTCGCCAGCGGGCGAGGTACTGCATCGGAGGCATTCCCAGCAGTGCCGTGAAGCGCTCTGCCAGCACCGACCGGGACGTGGCGACGTGGCCCGCGAGCGCCTCGAGGGTCCAGGCGTGGCCCGGGCGGGTGTGAAGGGCCGCCAGGGAGCGGCCCACGAGATCGTCCGACATTCCCGCGACCCATCCAAGCTCGCCGGGGGAGGCCTCGATGAAGCGGCGAAGCCCTTCGACGAACATCAGCTCGGCCAGCCTGGAGAGCACAGCCTCGCGGCCAGGCCCGGTCCGGGTCAGCTCCTCGCGGGTGAGCTGGATGAAGCGAGCCAGGGTCTCGCCCTGCTCCGCCCCCCGGGCGACGAGCATCCGCCGGGGCAGGGCGGTGAGGAGAGGGTTGAACGGCCCTGCCTCGCAGCCGAGGAATCCACAGATCACCTCGCTTCGCGCTCCGCCCCCCGCCCCGAGATGGACCGGGAGCGGCAGCGGTGTCCTCGACGCAGGATCGAGGCGGACCTCGACCGGCGGGCCGGTGAGCCCGGGCTCGCTGGAGACGACGTGCGGGTCGCTCTGGGGCAGGAGGATGACGTCGCCGGTTTGAAGCTGCACAGGCGGTTCGCCGGGCATACCCACCCAGGCGGTTCCGGACGCGATGGCGTGGAACGGGACCACGCGGTCGAAGCCGGAGCGGAGAAACGTCTCCACCGCTGCACTCGCTGGCCCGTCGAACGCCCAGGGCGCGACGCCGTCGACGGAGAAGAACACGGCGCCGGTGAGGCGTATCGACCGGAGAACGTCGGAGAGGATGTCCGGGGCCGGAGCGCCCTCGAGCGGAGGGCACGGCACGGGCTTGGTCTGGACCGTCATCCGGCCTGCCTGGTCGGACGCGCGGTCGTGAATTCCGGAAGCCCGGTCATGCGCCGGACCCGCGACCGCCGCCTCGTCGGAACACGGGTCGTGAGAACCGGATGCGTGGTCATGGGCTCACCGGAGAAGCGCTCGTAACCAGCATCTCACAGCGGGACACGCGGTTTTTCCTTCCCCCGCTGCCGAAGGACGAGCCTCATCATGTCGAAGCAGCTTCAGACCCTGGGCCGTTGTTTCTGTGGCGCCGTCGAGATCCAGGTCCTCGGAGAGCCGGTGGCGATGGGCTACTGCCACTGCACCTCCTGCCGGGAGTGGGCCGCCGCGCCGGTGAACGCGTTCACTCTCTGGGTGCCGAGCGCGGTGAAGGTCACCCGCGGCGCCGAGCGCCTCGGCCGCTTCCAGAAGACCGAGCGAAGCGTCCGCCGCTTCTGCACGCACTGCGGCGGGCACGTCCTGACCGAGCACCCGCTCTGGGGAGTGATCGACGTGTACGCGGCGACGATTCCGGGGTTCCCGTTCCAGCCCGGAGTCCACGTGAACTACGCCGAGAGCGTGCTCCGCATGGACGATGGGCTCCCGAAGCAGAAGGACTACCCGGCGGACATGGGCGGAAGCGGGACCCTGATCGCCGCCTAGCAACGACTCTCAGACCCCGATCCGCCGGAGCTGGAGGATCGGCCGATCCGGGAGCGGACCGGGGTCGAGCGTCACGGAGCAGTCCAGCATCCAGTCCGCCTCCCCGTCCGGGGAGAGGATCTTCTGCCGCGCCTCCCACCGACCCGGGGCGTCCGAGCGGACCACCGCCATGCTCGGACGGCGGGCCTCGGGGGTCAGCACGATGCGCTCGTTCGCTGCGAAGTACGGCTCGGCCTCTGCCGCCAGCGATTCCGCGGTCCACTCGTGGCCCGGGGCGAGGCAGGCGAGCGCGTCGTCCCAGGCCTTCTCGGAGATGGCCTTCAGTAGCCGGTGGAGCTCCGACCGGATCCGCGCGGAGATCTCCCGGGCCGTCGGACCCACCGGGCCCCCCGAGCTGGGTGACTGGATGGGCGTGGCGTCCCCCCGCTGGAGTCGCTCCCACTCGTCGATGAGGCTCGAGTCGGCCTCGCGGACGGTCCGTCGCAGGCTCTGCAGTGCCTCCTCGAGCGCCTCGTCGCGGTAGCTCTCCGGAACGGTCTGGGCGACTGTCTTGTACGCATCCGAGAGGTAGCGGAGCAGGACACCCTCGCTTCGCTGCAGCTCGTACTGCCGCACGTAGTCGTTGAACGTGGCAAACCGCTCGAGCATGTCGCGCGCAATCGACTTGGGCCGGATGTTCTCGTGCCCTACCCAGGGGTGCTTGAGGGCGAACGCGTCGAACGTCCCGTAGACGAAGTCCCGGAGCGGCTTCGGGTGCTCGAGCTTCTCCAGCTCCTCCATCCGCTCGGCGTACTCGACCCCCTGCGCCTTCAGCTCGGCCAGCCGCTCGGTCTTGAGCGCGTCGAGCTGCTTGAGGAGCACGATCGTCGGGTCCTCGAGGATAGACTCGACCAGCGTCACCACGTCCAGCGCATAGGTCGGCGCCTCACGGTCGAGCCGGGGCAGGGTGTCGAGCAGGTAGAGCGACAGGGTGTGATGGAGCGAGAAGTCGCGCTGGAGCTCCGGCGAGACCTCCACCTCGGCCGAGCGCGCGTGGGGGTGCTTGAAGGTCGAGATCAGGCTCGCGGCACGCAGCGTCCGGAAGAGGACGGCGCTCTTCACCAGCAGCTGCTTCTTGCGGGTCTCGGTGACGTGCGCCCGTCGGACGATGCGGACGAGGCGCCCGTAGCCGCCCCCTCGCTCCGGGGCTTCGGCCTGCAAGAGATTGAGGAGCAGGCCGTGCGTGACGTCGAACCGGGAGACCAGCGCCTCCGGTTGCCGCGCCACCAGCTTCTCGAACGTCTGACGGTCCCATCCGACGAAGCCCTTCGGCGGCTGCTTCCGGACCACCTTCTTCCCCGCCGCCGCCTTTTGCCCGAGGCGGAGGTTCTCGATGACGTGCTCCGGCGCCTGGGCCACCACCCAGCCCCTGTCGTCGAAGCCCTTCCGGCCCGCTCGTCCTGCGATCTGGTGGAAGTCGCGGGCGGTGAGCTGGGCCGTCTTCTCGCCGTCGTACTTGCTGAGCTGGGTGAAGAGCACCGTCCGGATCGGGATGTTCACGCCGACCCCCAGCGTGTCCGTCCCGCTCACGACCTTGAGCATCCCCGCCTGGGCGAGCTTCTCGCAGAGCAGCCGGTACTTCGGGAGCAGCCCCGCGTGGTGCAGCCCGATCCCCTGGGACAGCAGGCGCCGCATGTCCTTCCCGAAGGGTGAGTCGAACCGTGCGTCGGTGAGCGCTGCCCGGAGCGCCTCCTTCTCCTCGCGGGTGGTGACGTTGGCGGAGGTCAATGCCTGGGCCTGCTCGGCCGCAGCCCGCTGGGAGAAGTTGACCAGATAGACCGGCGCACGGCCGCCCTGCACCAGGTCCTCGAGCGTCTCGTGCAGCGGCGTCTCCCGGTACTCGTACTCGAGAGGGACCGGCCGCTGTCCGCTCCGGACCGACGCCACCTCCCGGCCGGTCAGATCGCGGATGCTCTGCTCGATGGCAGTGGTGTCCCCGAGCGTGGCCGACATCAGGAGGAAGGTCGCCCGCGGCAGGGTGAGCAGGGGGATCTGCCACGCGGCTCCGCGCTCCCGGTCGCCGTAGTAGTGGAACTCGTCCATCACCACCGCGTCGACGCGCGGCTCCGCCTCTCGCAGCGACAGGTTCGCGAGGACCTCCGCCGTGCAGCAGACGATCGGTGCGCCACGGTTGATGCTCGCGTCGCCGGTCAGCATCCCAACGCGCTCGGCGCCGAAGAGCTCGCAGAGGGCGAAGAACTTCTCGTTGGCGAGCGCCTTGATGGGCACGGTGTAGAAGGAGGTCTTCCCCTCGGCCAGCGCCTTGAAGTGCAGCGCGACCGCCACCAGCGACTTCCCCGAGCCGGTCGGTGTCGCGAGCAGCACGTGCTTGCCGGACATCAGCTCGAGCAGCGCCTCCTCCTGTGCCGGGTAGAGCGTCAGGCCGGTCGTCTGCACCCAGGCCAGGAAGCGCTCCAGCAGCACGTCCGGGTCGGAGGTGGGCTCGGTGGGGAGGAGCGCGGCGAGTGGAGCGGGAGAGGGCATCGGGTCGGGCCGCGCACCCTAGCGGACGTGCGGGGGCGCTGGCAGCGACCGGCGTGTTCGGGCAGGGTGTCCGGAGCCTTGAGCGCCCTGCGGTTCACCCTCGAACGAAGCGACGGCCTTGCCCGGGCCGGCACTCTCCACACCCGACGCGGCGACGTGCCGACGCCGGTCTTCATGCCGGTGGCCACGCACGCCGCCTTCCGCCACGTGAGCGTGGACGAGGCGGGAGAGGCCGGGGCGCGGATCCTGCTCGGCAACACCTACCACCTGATGCTCCGGCCCGGCCGCGAGGTCTTCGAGCGCCTCGGCGGCATCCACCGCTTCATGGGCTGGGAGGGCTGCGTCCTGACCGACTCGGGCGGGTACCAGATCTTCAGCCTCCCCGAGGACCGGGAGATCACCGAGCGCGGGGCGCACTTCCGGAGCTTCCACGACAACAGCCGCCAGCTCCTCTCGCCCGAGAGCAGCATCGCGATGCAGCAGGCGCTCGGCTCGGACATCATGATGGTGCTCGACGTCGTGCACGACGCACGCGCGGACCGCGAGCCGGCCCGCGAGGCGATGGAGCGCACCCATCGCTGGGCCGTCCGGAGCCTCGAGGCCGCGCAGGCCCGGGACACCGGCCAGGCCCTCTTCGGCATCGTCCAGGGTGGCATCCACCCCGAGCTGCGGGACGCGAGCGTCGCCTTCCTCACCCGCCTGCCATTCCACGGCTTCGCCATCGGCGGTCTCGCGGTGGGGGAGGAGAAGCCCGACCGCGACGCGATGACGGCGCGAGTGGCGGGGCAACTTCCGCCCGACCGGCCTCGCTACCTGATGGGCGTGGGCACGCCGCTCGACCTGGTGGAGGCGGTGGAGCAGGGCATCGACATGTTCGACTGCATCATCCCAACCAAGATGGCGCAGCAGGGCTACGCCTACACCTCCCCGGGGCTGCTCCGGATCACCCGCATGGCCCACCGGCTGGAGGAGATCCCGCTGGATCCGACCTGCGACTGCTTCGCCTGCCAGCGACACGGCCGCGCTTACCTGCACCACCTGATGCGCGGCAAGCACGCGCTGGGCAGCCGCCTCCTCTCCATCCACAACCTGCGGCATTACCAGGTGCTGATGCGCAGGATGCGCGAGGCCATCCTCGCCGGCCGCTTCGCAGCGCTGGCCGGGGAGATGCGAGCACTGTGGGGGTGAACGACTTCGAGACGGTGGTGCTGGGAAACGGCGAGGTCACGCTGCGCGATCGCCGCACCGGTGAGCTCCTCCACCCCGGTCTCGGTCCACGCCGCGAGGCCGAGCTCCTCTATGTCCGGCAGACCCGGCTCGCAGCACGACTCGTCGAGCCCGGCGGAAGACCCCTCGCGGTGCTCGACGTGGGACTCGGGGCCGCGACCAATGCGCTCGCGGTCATCGCCCGCGCGGAGGAGATTCCCGGACGACGGGACCTGGTCCTGACCTCCCTGGAACGGGACGATGGGGCCCTGCGACTCGCCCTCACGCATCCGGAACGCTTCCCGCTGCAGGCCGGGCAGCGGGGGCTCCTGGACGAGCTGCTCGAGCGGCGCCGCGTCGAGCGGCCTGGGCTCCGCTGGACGTGGCTGCCGGGCGATGCGCTCGAGGCGCTGGAGCGGCTCGACGCTCGCCAGGACGTGGTCTGCTTCGATCCTTTCTCGCCCGAGGCGAACCCGGCCCTGTGGTCCGTCGACGCGCTCCGGCGCTTCCGGGAGGTGCTCGCGCCGGGCGGCGTGCTGTCCACGTACAGCGCGTCCACGCGCACGCGCGTCACGCTCCTCCTCGCAGGGTTCTGGGTCGGCGCTGGTGCGCCGGCGGCGGTGAAGAAGGAGACCACGGTCGCGAGCGACGGGCCGGCGGCGCTCGAGGCCCCGCTCGGCGCCCGGTGGCTCCAGCGGTGGCGGCGCTCGAGCGCACGGGCTCCGCACGGGGTCCCGGCGCTGACCCCCGAGATCGAGGCCACGGTGCTCGCCCACCCGCAGTTCTCGGCCGCGAGAGGAGGGAAGGCATGCTGAAGCGGGTCCGGACGGCGTCGCTGGAGATCGCCTACGAGGAGACCGGCAACTCCGGCGGCCCGGCGGTGGTGCTGCTGCACGGCTTCCCCTACGACGTTCGCGCCTACGACGGCGTCGCCGCCCGGCTCGCACCACGGTGCCGGGTGCTCGTGCCTTACCTGCGCGGCTACGGTCCGACGCGCTTCCTCTCGCCGGACACGATGCGCTCCGGGCAGCAGGCGGCGATCGGGGCCGACCTCCTCGGATTCCTCGATGGGCACGGGATCGATCGGGCCATCCTGGGCGGCTACGACTGGGGCGGGCGCGCGGCCTGCATCGTCGCGGCCCTCTGGCCCCAGCGGGTGCAGGGTCTGATCTCGGTGAACGGGTACGCCATCCAGGACATCGCCCGGGCTGGAGAGCCCCACGGCCCCGAGGCCGAGCACCGGTACTGGTACCAGTACTACTTCCACTCGGAGCGAGGTCGGCGCGGTCTGGAGCGAGACAGGAGGGCCCTGTGCAAGCTCCTCTGGCGTCTGTGGTCACCCTCCTGGCGCTTCTCCGACGAGGAGTACGAGCGGACCGCCGCCTCGTTCGACTCGCCGGATTTCGTGGACGTCGTCATCCACTCCTACCGGCACCGGTTCGGCCTGGTGCCCGGAGACCCCGCGCTGGAGGAGATCGAGCGGAGGCTCGCGGCGCAGCCGGACATCGCGGTGCCATCCGTCATTCTCGAGGGGCAGGACGACGGGGTGACGCCGCCCCACGGGGCGTCACCCAAGTTCACCGCGCTTCGCGGACATCAGCTCGTTCCCCGCGCCGGCCACGACCTCCCGCAGGAGGCGCCCGAGGTGTTTGCCTCCGCCGTCCTGGCGCTGCTCTGAACGTGCACTCGACGTCGCCTCCGGAGCGGCTGGTCGAGGTGACGGACGGTGCGCTGCCGCCGGCGCTCTTCCGCATGCTCCGCCGGGCCGTCGCGGGCCTGGGGACCCGGGGCATCCGCCGGACGTACGAGACGACCTTCTGGTTCGACCTCGACGCGACCCCGGCGGCGCTCCCCGAGCTCGCCGTCCAGGCGCTCGCCGCGCGCTTCCGGCAGGGCGGGGCGCGCGGGGTGGAGTGGTGGCTGTCCCGCATGTGGACCCACGACGTCCGGGTCGACTTCCATCGCGATCGGGACGAGCGGCTCGCCCTCTCGGGGGGCCCGGAGC
>CAZDSB010000492.1:0-7654 GCA_964507515.1 uncultured Myxococcaceae bacterium | reverse complement strand
GCTCCGGCGCAACTCGCTTTCGTTTCGACTCGTGCATCCTACGCGTCGAAACCTCACTCGGTGAGTGGAGGCCCTCACTTCACGTGCGTCTTTCCCCTTCTTTGCAAGCGAATCGCCTCCTCGTCCCACGCGATTGCCATTTGAATCTTTGCAAAGGGCGTAGCCGCGGTTGAAGTCACACTACAGGCGCCACGCATTTTCCTAAGCGTGCCGATGGCGCCTCCCGGACGCAGCAGCCATCGGGTTCCATTGCTTGCGGGGCGTTTCGGGATGTGCGCCCGATTCGCGCGCGAGAAGCGTCGAGCTGGTTTGGCCACTCGCTTTCGCGCTCGCGGGAGGGGAGCACCCGATGAAACCGTCGATCGGCATTTCTTGCATTCTGTTCTCCGCATGGTGCGGCTTTGGCGGGAGAGCCCTGGCCCAGTCGAAGGAAGCACAGGCAGAGTCGGCGGAGGCAGTGACGGAGAAAGCAGCGTCCCACCGGTTCTTCGAACCCAAGGAAGGAAAGGACGTCACCTTCTACACTCTCAATGGAGAGACCACGTTCTACGGCTACCTGGACGTCTCGTTCGACGTCACGACCAAGGGCATCTCGGACCTGAGAGACTCCAACGGCAATGGTCCGGTGGGGCACGTCGGGTGGATGCCCGCCCTGTCGACCAACCAGTCGTACCTCGGAGGGCGTGGGTTCGTGAGGATCGTCGAACCCCTGCGCTTCGTCTGGCAGCTCGAGGCACAGATCGACGTGACCGTGTCGAGCGGAATCTCCGAGACCAGCAGCAACCAGAGCAACGTGGTGAAGGGGGGCCTCACCTACCGCGACACCTTCGTCGGCTTCTCCACGCCCTGGGGATCCCTCAAGCTGGGAAAGACGCACACACCGTACAGAAACTCGACGTTCCGGATGAATCCGTTCTCCGGGATGATCGGCGATTACTCAGTGGTGATGGGCAATACTGGTGGTGATAATCGCGTTGAGTTCGGGACCAGGCTCGAGAACTCCATCTGGTACGAATCACCAAAGATCTACGGGCTCACCTTCTCCATTCTCTATTCGCCAGGTCAGAACAGAGGGATCGAGAGCGACAACATCCCGGCGGGAAGCTCCGATTGCAGGGGTGGCAACATCCCTGGTAGCGGAGGCACCGGAGTTCCGGGTGGCCCTCCGATCTCCTGCAACGATGGGGGCTTTGGCGACGCCCTGAGCGCGAGCCTGGCCTATGAGTACGCATCGGGCGGTTGGGACTTCTACCTGACGGCTGCCTACGAACGACACTGGGCGGTCAATCGAAACAGCGACATCTACGGCATCTACGGCTTTCCGCTTCCTGCGGCCGTCAGCAACTACGACACTCTCGATGTTGCCGACGAGGACGCATTGAGGATCGGCGCGCAGGTGGTCTTCCCGACGCGCACCACGCTGGGCGGCTTCTTCGAGGACTTTCACCGCTACGTCGCGGATCAACTGCAGTTCCAGAACGAGCGGCAGCGACTAGGTTTCTGGCTGACGGCCAGCCAGTGGTTGACCAAGGCGGACTCCCTGCATCTCGGCTGGGCTCACGCCTTCAAGTCGCCGGGCGATCCGGGACAGCACAACACCTCGATCAACGACATCGGAAACGGTGCTTCTGCTGGAGGACTGGACGCCGACAACTCGGCGAACATGATCACGGCCGCGATCAAGCACAACCTAGGCCACGACATCCTGGTCTATCTGGCCTGGGCCTACACCATCAACGCCCAGTACGCTCACTACGACCTCGGCGCCGGCGGGCGAGGGGTGACGACCGACTGCCATGATGGTGGTCTCCCAGCTTCGGGCGATACCACTTCGGGCCCGCATTGCTGGGCCGGCGGAAAGCTGATGGGGGTTTCCCTCGGCATGAGCGCACGCTTCTGACCCAGTAGCGCCCGGCCAGGGGAAGAGCCTGGAGACCCTCAGGCGGACCCTGACGGCCGACGTTCCTGCTGTAGCAGCGCCGAGACATCTGCGAAGCTCGCGCTCGAGTGCGACTCTCACCCGGCGCGCGGGTCGGTCCCTACGAGGTCGTCGCTCCTCTCGGGTCCGGGGGGATGGGCGAGGTCTACCGCGCCCGCGACACCAGGCTCGGCCGTGAGGTCGCGCTGAAGATCGTCACCGCCGCGACCAAGCTCGACGCCGAGTGGATCCAGAGGTTCGAGCAGGAGGCGAAGCTCGCGGGCTCGCTGAGCCACCCGAACCTCGTGGTGGTCCACGACGTGGGTACCGAGGCTGGCGCGCCCTTCCTGGTCACCGAGCTGCTCCAGGGCGAATCGCTGCGCGAGCGACTCCGGCGTGGCCGTCTGCCGCTCCGGACCGCGCTCGAGATCGCGACGCAGGTCGCGGAGGGGCTCGCCGCGGCGCACGTCCGGGGAGTCGTCCACCGTGACATCAAGCCGGAGAACATCTTCGTCACCTTGGAGGGCCGGGCGAAGGTGCTCGACTTCGGGATCGCCAAGCTCACGAAGCCCCGTCCGATCGAGGGCACCCGGAACCTGCTCGACACCACCCTCACCCCGGACACCCGGCCAGGCACGGTCATCGGCACGCCGGGCTACATGTCCCCGGAACAGGTGCGGGGCGACCCGGTCGACGCCCGGACCGACATCTTCAGCCTCGGCGCGGTCCTCTACGAGATGCTCGGAGGCTCCCGGGCCTTTGCCGGACAGAGCTTCATCGAGAGCGGGCACGCCATCCTCCAGTCCGAGCCCGCTCCCCTGCCCGAGACGGTACCCCCGTGGCTCGACCGCGTCGTCCGTCGCTGCCTGGAGAAGGAACCTGCACGGAGGTTCCAGTCTGCCGCGGACCTCGCCTTCGCCCTGGCATCCCCGACGGTGCAGACGTCCGGGAGCGCGCGGGCTCTCTCCGCGGCCGGCCCGCGTGTCCGATGGACGCGGCTCGGGCTGATCGCCGGAGTGGTGGCGCTCGTCGTCGGCTCCATCGTCCTGACTCGCTGGATCGCCGGGCGACACGGAGAGCAGCTCCCGAGCTTCGAGCAGCTCACCTTCCGCGAGGGGGCCATCGGCGGGGCCCGCTTCACCTCCGGAGATCGGATCGTGTTCAGCGCCCTCTTCGAGGGTGAGCCGGAGGAGGTGTTCTCCCGGGCGCGCGCGAGCCCGGAGCTTCAGCCCTTTGGGCTCGCACCGGCGCGCCTTGCAGCGGTTTCCCGCAAGTCCGGAGAGCTGGCGGTGCTCCTCGGCTCGGAGTCCATCAGCCCGCTCAAGCTCGAGGGAACGATCGCGCTGATGCCCGAGATCGGCGGAGCTCCCCGGGAGCTCGCCGAGCACGTCGCCTGGGCCGACTGGACGGGCAGCGGAGAGCTCGCAGTCGCCCGGCGAGGGGACGGAAAGATGTGGATCGAGCGCCCGATCGGCACCGTGGTCTGGCGCACGCCCGGGACCATCATCGATCTCCGATCCTCCCCGGACGGCGAGAAGCTCGCGTTCATCAACGTCCAGCCCGACGGACGGAGCGAGCTGATGGTGCTCGATCGATCGAACTCGCCCTCGGTCGTCACGACCTCCAGCTCGGACCCGCTCTGGAGCCTCGCCTGGTGGCCCGATGGCCAGGGGCTGCGCTTCACCACCGAGGACGCGTTCGCGACGAAGCTCTCCAGCGTCTCCCTCGGGGGGGCGGTTCGTCCGCTGTACCAGTTCCCGGGACGCGCCCGGCTCCAGGACGTCGCGCAGGACGGGGCGATGCTCGTCACCGTCTACGACTTTCAATCGCACCTGGAGGTATCAGCGGCGCAGGCCGCACGCGAGATCTCCTGGTTCGATACCCCGAGGCTCGCGTCGCTCTCGGAGGACGGAAGGATGGTCCTGTTCGACGATGGGGCCGCAGGTGCCACCTCCGTCCTGATTCGCGACCTCGCGGCAAAGCAACCCAAGAATCTCGGACCGGGCTTCGCGATCGCACTCTCGTCCGATCACCGCACCGTGGCGATGCTGTCGCCCGATCACTCCGCGGTGCGGCTCGCTCCCACGGGACCCGGGACCACCGAGCAGGTCCCGGTCCCCGGCCTGCTCGTCCAGGAAGAGGTCGGAGCGTGGTCCCGCGACGGCAAGACACTCTGGTTCACCGCCCGGCCGACAGGCCAGACGGGGGTCCACCTCCACTCGATGGAGGTCGCGACCCGGAAGCTCGTCGGTCCCTACCCCGGCATCGAGCTGCTCCCCGATACGCCGATCGCTCTCTCCCCCGACGAGACCCGGATCGCGGTCGCCGCACCAGACCGAGGGATCTCGGTCCACTCCCTTCCCGACGGTCGAGCGGTGCGCATCACGAGCATTCCGCCCGAGCAGCGTCCCATCGTGGCCGGGTGGGCAACGGATGACGAGCTCTGGGTCTGCGTGCGCGGAGCGACCGCGCCGAAGCTGGTCCGGGTCAACGTCCGGACCGGGCAGATCACGGGCTCGCGAAACGTCGAGCTGCGGCGCAGCGGTCACCACGAGGTCACCGACGCGAGGATCAGCCGCGACGGCTCGGTCGTGGTCGTCCAGTACTTCGGTGCGAGGGCCCGGCTCGAGCTGATGCGGATTCCCGCCGATCGCTGAACAGGCTCGCCCGGCCGGAGTCCCGGACGGCGCTGTGAAGTGCTGGACCCAGGATCACTGGAGTGTTCCGGGTCTCCTGATTTAGAGCCGGGATCGGTCTTGGTGATGTCCCTCGGGGTGCTGAGCCATGAACAGCAGTTCGCTCAACTGGGTCCAGCTGGTCGGCTACGCGGCGTCACTGCTGGTGTTCTCGACCTTCTACATGAAGACGATGATCCCGCTGCGATCCGTCGCGATCGGCAGCAACGTGGCGTTCCTGACCTACGGATACTTCGCGCACCTGTATCCGGTCTTCCTGCTCCACGTGGTGCTCCTGCCGCTGAACGTCCTCCGGCTCCGGCAGATGTACGGGCTCAAGGAGCGGCTCCATCAATCGCTCGAGCGGCGCGAGATGTCCCTCGAGTGGATGCTGCCCTTCGTCAAGCGGGAGTCGTTCAAGGCGAAGGAATCGCTGTTCCACAAGGGCGACGCGGCAAACAAGCTCTACTACCTCGAGCAGGGAACGGTGTCGTTGCCGGAGGTGAACCGGACCGTCCAGGCCGGAGACATCATCGGTGAGATGGGCGTGTTCTCGCCCTTCAAGGAGCGCACGGCCTCGGCCATCTGCACGACCGACGCGACGTTCCTCGTCCTCGACGAGCGCACGGCGCTCGAGCTGTACTACCAGAACCCCGACTTCGGGCTGTTCATGGTGCGGACGATCATCCGGCGCTTCCTGGACCAGCAGGTCCAGGCGACCGCCCGGACGGCCTGAGGGGTGCGCGACCCGCGCTGTTCGCTGCAACTTCGGCCCGTGACGCCGAAAGGCATCGATCATCGGCAGCCATGGCCCTCCTCGCCATCCCGAGTCAGATCCTCTGGTCCTATTCGGTCGGAGGGCTGGTCGTGGCGTTCTGGCTGGTCTGGACGTTCCTCCGCGAGGGCCGCGCTCGGTCACGCGGCGTCGAGATGCTGTTGCTCCTCGGCCCGGTGTTCTACGCGGCTCCGCTCGCGGCATTCGGGACCGAGCACTTTACCCTCAACGACGTCATCACCTCGATGGTCCCGACGTGGATGCCGTGGCCGCGGTTTTGGGCGTCCCTCATCGGGGCCTCGTTCATCGCGGCCGCGCTGGCCGTGGTGACGGGGATTCGGGCGCGTCTCGCCGCGAGCCTGCTGGCCCTGACGTTCTTCTCCTTCGTCGTGCTCATGGACATCCCGGGCTGGCTGCAGGATCCGCGAGACCGCTTCGGGCTGACGCTCGCCCTCCGGGAGCTGTCCTTCAGCGGTGGCGCCCTGGCGCTCGCGGTGACCCTTCCGGGGTGGAGGAGCGAGCGGCGCAGGCACCTTCTCGCGACCGTTGCGCGGTACTTCGTCGCGATTCCGGTCGTCGTCTACGGAGTCCAGCAACTCATGCACGGCGACCACGTCCCCGGCGTGCCGCTCAAGAAGCTGATGCCCGAGTACGTGGTCGGCCACGCCGTCTGGACTTATCTGGCCGGTGTCATCTTTCTGGTCGCGGGTTCGCTGCTGCTCGTCGGGAGGAAGAGGCGCGCGGCCGCAACGTGGCTCGGGGCGACCGTGCTCTGGCTGGTGCTGGTCGTGTACGTCCCGATCGCGGTGATGCAGCGTGCGAGCTTCGAGGGCCTCAACTACTTCGCGGACACGCTGATGTTCTGCGGTGCCTTGCTCCTGCTCGCCGGGGCGATGCCCCACGAGGCAACGCGACGGGTCGCGGCTGCGAGCTCGCCGCAACCCGACAAGTGACCCTTCTCCGAGGTCGGGCAGTCCCGGCTTGACCTCGGAGCATGTTCCGAAGTGGAGACTCGCGCATGTCCATCCGTGCTTCGGGACCGACGCTCGGTTCCGGCGAACTGGCGAGGTTGACTGGCGTGAGCCGCGACACCCTGCGTCTCTACGAGCGTCGAAGCCTACTGCCCGCTCCCGCAAGGTCGGCGAACGGGTACCGCCGGTACGGGGCTACCGCGGCACATCGGGTGCGGCTGATTCGCGCCGCCCTGAGCATCGGATTCACCATCGACGAGCTCGCGGAGATCTTCGCGGCGCGCGACAGCGGCCTCGCACCGTGTCGCCAGGTCCATGCCCTCGCGTGCCAGAAGGCGAGCGCGCTCGAAGCGCGCATCGCCGAGATGCAGCGCCTGCTCGAGTCGCTGAAGCTGGCCCTGGACGACTGGAATCGCGAGCTGCGTCGGACCGGTACTCACGAGCGGGCCGGTCTGCTCGAACGTTTCCTGGCCCTTCACCCCGAGAGCACGGCGAGCGTCTCGCCGCTGATGTCCCCCGGGCTCAAGGACCGTTTGCAGCGAAAGCGAGGGCAGACGTGATGAGTGAATGTCCCGGGCGCGGACCGATGGCCTTCGCGGTGACAGTCATGTTCGCTTCCGCAGGCACATGGGCGTCGGAAGGCGGGATGGAGGACTGCCCGATGCATGCGCAGCACATGGCGAGCGCGGCCCGAGCAGAGCAGAGTGCGCGCGAGGAAGCAGGAATGAAGTTCTCACAGGAGCGAACGACCCATCACTTCCTGCTCGCTCCGGACGGGGGCTCGATCCAGGTGACCGCCAACGCGGCCGATGACCGGACCACCGTCGACCAGGTACGCCGGCACCTCGAGCACATCGCCCAGGCGTTCCGGGCCGGCGACTTCACGACCCCGGAGCTCGTCCACGGTGAGACCCCGCCCGGGGTTCCGGTGATGCGGCAGCTGAAGACGGACATCTCCTACGCCTACCAGAGCCGCCCTGACGGCGCCGTGGTGGTCATCCGCAGCAAGAAGCCCGAGGCCGTCGCTGCCGTGCAGGAGTTCCTGCGGTTCCAGATCCGGGAGCACAGGACGGGCGACCCGGTTCGCTGAAGCGAGAGCGGGTTCGAAATGACTGCGATCAGCGGCGGCGACGACCTGCGAAGCCGCCGAGCAGGACCAGCGCGCCGGCCACGGGCAACATCGGCTCGGCACCACCACCGCAGCTCCCGCTCATGAGCGAGTTGCGGCCGCCGATTCCGCCGCTGAGCGGCGGTTGTGTTGCACCGGGACCACCAGATCCGCCGCCGCCACCGCCGCCGCTGCTGAGGTTGAACG
>CAZDSB010000491.1:0-7921 GCA_964507515.1 uncultured Myxococcaceae bacterium | reverse complement strand
CGATCGGCACCATTCCAGAAAGGTGGCCCACACCCGCGCGCCCCGAGGCGCCTCCCGCTCTTTCCGCATCGAGATCTCCCCCTCCAGCATCTTCCTGGGCGTTCTGGTGGTCGCCGTGGTCTGGCTCCTGGGCCGGCTCGTGCCGGTCCTCGTCACCGTCGCCTCCGCGCTGATGCTCGCCGGGACGCTGGCGCCGATGGTCCGCTGGCTCGAGGAGCGCCACGTCCGCCGCGGGCTGGCGCTCGCCGTGGTCTTCCTCGGCGCGGTCGTCGTCTTCGGGCTCATCCTCTTCGTCACCGTGCCGTCGATCTGGCGGGCGGGGCTGAAGTTCATGGGCGACCTGCCGAGATCGCGGGACGAGCTCGCGGCATCGCTGGCCTCGCACCCGCGGATGGTCGGCCTCGCCCAGAGCGTCCGTCGCCTCGATCCGGAGCGTCTCCTGGCAGGGATCGACTTCGGGGCCGCGCTCGCGGTCGGCGCGAGCCTGGCCGAGGTCATCGGCTACGGCATCACGGCCTTCTTCCTCACTGTCTACCTGCTCGCGGACCGCGACCGGATGCAGGGCGTGGTCTACGCGCTCGTCCCCAGGCGCTTCCACGTCCGGACCGCGCGGATCCTCATCAGCCTGGAGGCGATCGTCGGCGGGTACATCCGCGGCCAGATCATCACCTCGGTCCTCATCGCCGTCTTCACCTTCGTGTTGCTCACCGTGCTCCGGGTTCCGGACGCGCTCGCCCTCGCCGCTTTTGCCGGGTTCACCGACGTGATCCCGTTCGTCGGGGGAATCCTCGCGACGGCTCCTGCCGCGCTCGCGGGCCTGGCTCGAGGCACGGGGGTGACCGTGGCCATCCTCGTGCTCATGGTCGCCTACCAGGAGTTCGAGAGCCGCTTCCTCATTCCGCGCATCTACGGGAAGACGCTGAAGCTCCCCTCTGCGGGCGTCCTGATCGCGCTGCTCGTCGGCGGGCGGCTGGGAGGGGTGTTCGGCGCGCTCTTCGCGCTGCCCATCGCCGCGGCCCTCGTGAGCATCGTCAAGGAGCTCCGGGTCGAACTGCCCGGCGAGTCCGCCGTCGACCCGGCCGTCCGCGAGGCTGACGCCCGTGCCGAGCGGAGCTACGCCCGCCAGACCGAAGGGGCAAGCTCAACCGAGTCGGCGCGAGCCGCGCTCGAGGTGGCCGAGCGGAACACGCCCCGGCGCAAGCGCCGCTGACCGTCGAGTCCGGCACGGCCCCTGTCTGCTGCGCGGCGAACGTCGGAACGGAGCTCGACTGTGCATTGCGCCGGCGCGCGGAGATGCGAGTGTCGGGCCGGACGATGACCTCCCGCGACCTTCGAGCCCACGGCCGCGCCGGCACCTTGCTGGCGCTGCTCTACGTCTTCCTCTGGTCCTCGGCCTTCGTCCCCAGTCGCGTGCTGTCGCGCATGGGCCAGCCGCTGTGGGTCCTCACCGTCCGCTTCGCCATCGCCTCGCTGCTGATGGCGGCGGTCGTGGTCGCGCTGCGTCGGGAATGGCCGCGCGCTCGGTCGGCGTGGATCCAGATCGTCGGCTACGGGCTCCTGGCCAATGCCTGTTACCTGGGCTGCACCTACGAGGCGCTGCGCCACCTCTCGTCCGGGATGGGAGCGATCATCGCCAGCACCAACCCGCTCCTGCTGGCGCTGGTGGCACCGGCGCTCCTCGACGAGCCGCTGACCGCGCGGAAGGTCGTCGGGCTCCTGCTCGGCTTCGGAGGCGTGCTGATCGCGATGTCGGCCCGCGCCGGCACCCAGGTGGCGAGGCCGGGTGACGTCCTCCTCGCCTTCCTGGGCGTGGTCGCCCTGGTCGGCTCGACGCTGGTCTTCAAGCGGCTCAGGGCCTCCGAGGATCTGCTCGCCGCGAATGCCCTGCAGCTAGGCGCCGCGTGCATCGTGCTCTTGCCGCTGGCGGCGCTTCACGAGGGAGCCCCGCGCTTCGTGCTCGACGCCGAGTTCACCGTCAGCCTGGCCTACCTGATCCTCGTGATGAGCCTCGGAGCGACGTTCCTCTGGTTCTGGCTCCTGCGTCATGGCGAGGCCAGCCGCGTGAGCGCCTTCTACTTTCTGACCCCCATCTTCGGGCTTGCGCTGGGAGCGCTCCTGCTCGGCGAGTCGGTCCGCCCGCTCGATGGACTGGGGCTCGCGGCCGTGGCGGCCGGCATCGTCCTGGTGCAGTCCGCGCGCGGGCGCGCCGTCGCTCCGGTCGAGGAGATCTAAGCGACCGCCCACAACCATTCTCGATGCTTGCGCTCCCACCGAACGGTCGGTTTGACGCTCGGAGCTCCCGGCTCCTACCCTCCGCGCGCTGCCACGGAGGCAGCCTGACCGAGGGGAAGCCCATGTCCACGAAGGTCGCCCGCCCGCTGCTGCTCGGCATCGCCTTGCTCTCCACCGCCGCGCTCGCCGACTCCGCGCCCAAGACGCACCGGCTCACCGCCACCCCGGACACCGTCCAGTGGGGATGGCTCGATCCGAAGGAGCCGCCCAAGCTCACCATCGAGTCCGGCGACATCGTCTCCATCGAGACGCTGATGCACGCGAAGGATCAGATCCAGAAGGGCACGACGATGGAGAAGATCGTCGAGCTGCGGAAGGCGAACCCGGGCGGCGGTCCCCACTCCCTCACCGGCCCCATCTACGTGAAGGGCGCTAAGCCCGGCGACGTCATGGAGATCCGCATCCGGAAGATCGTTCCGAAGAAGGTCGGGACCAACTTCAACCTGCCCGGCAAGGAGTTCCCCACCATCGGCGCGCTGGCCACCCAGTTCCCCGAGGGCTACGTCCACTACTTCGACCTCGACCCGAAGAAGCCCACCACCACCTTCAAGCCCGGCATCGAGATTCCCATCCGTCCCTTCCCGGGGACCCTCGCGGTGGGCATCGATCCCGACGATCCTTCCCCCCGCAAGGGCGGCTCGAAGGACCCGATGGCCCCGGTGAGCACGCTGCGCCCCTGGAAGAACGGGTCCAACATGGACATCAACGAGCTGACCGCCGGCTCGACGATCTTCATCCCGGTCTTCCTCGAGGGCGGGCTGATCTGGACCGGTGACTCGCATTGCGCTCAGGGCAACGGCGAGGTGAACCTCACCGCGCTCGAGTGCTCCTTCGACTCCATCGAGATCCAGCCCATCCTGCATCACGACATGAAGCTCACCTGGCCGCGCATCGAGACCAAGACACACTGGATCACCGTCGGCTTCGACGAGGACCTTGGCAAGGCGATGACCAACGCGATCTCGGAGATGGTGGACTTCCTCAGCACCCGCAAGGGACTCAGCCGCGAGGAGGCCTATTCGCTCACTGCGATCGCCGGCGACTGCCGGGTGAGCCAGGTGGTCGACGTCCGCAAGGGCGTGCACTGCATGATCCCGAAGAGCCTCTGGGTCGGAAAGCAGATTTCATCCCGCTGAGCTCCGGAGGTCGGCGCTAAGGTGCACCACATGCGCCCGCGCCCGGCGGCTCTCTCCATCGCGCTTCTGCTCGTTCCCGCCTGCGCGATGAACGACAAGGACCTCTGTCCCGAGTCACGCGGGATGCGCTGCGCGACCACGCCGGACTGCACCCGGGACGCGACGCGCGGATGCCGGGTGTGCCAGTGCGGAAATCCGTACCCGACGGCGCCCTACTCGCCGGTGCGGTCGCCGACCGATCCGGGCCGTGTGTCCGACCCGTCGCTGCCTCCTCGTTGAGGGCGGACGCGGCCCGCCGGAGCCTCATGCCTCGAGGCGCGCCCGCAGCGCGGCGTGAGCCGCCGCCAGGCGGGCCACCGGAACGCGAAAGGGCGAGCAGGACACGTAGTCGAGCCCCAGCCGGTGGCAGAAGGCGATGCTCTTCGGGTCGCCCCCGTGCTCGCCGCAGATGCCGATGTTCAGGCCCGGCCGGGCCTTCCGCCCGAGCTTCACGGCGATCTCCATGAGCTTTCCCACCCCGCGCTCGTCCAGGTGGTCGAAGGGGTTTTCGGGGAGGATGCCCTGGGTGAGGTACTCGGTGAGGAAGCTGGTCTCGGCGTCGTCCCGGGAGATGCCGAAGGTGGTCTGGGTGAGGTCGTTCGTTCCGAAGGAGAAGAACTGGGCCAGCGAGGCGATCTCGTCCGCGGTGATCGCGGCCCGCGGGATCTCGATCATCGTTCCGAACTCGTAGCGGATCTTCCGCTTCCGCTCGGTCATCACCTTCTTCGCTTCCTCCTCCAGCGACTGCTGTTCCCTACGCAGCTCGTCCACGTGGGTGACCAGCGGGATCATGATCTTCGGATAGACCTCGATCCCTCCCTCCGCGCAGTCGCAGGCTGCCTCGAAGATGGCACGCACCTGCATCCTGACCAGGCCCGGCATGTGGATGCCCAGGCGGACGCCGCGCAGGCCGAGCATGGGATTCATCTCTCGCAGCCGCTCCACCGCATCGAGCATCGTCCGCTTGCTCTCCAGCGCCCGGGTCTCTGCGGCGATGTCGCCCGTTCGCAGCTCGAGCCGGGTCTGCAGCTCGGTCACCTCCTTCAGCAGCGCGTCGTGGGCTGGGAGGAACTCGTGCAGTGGCGGATCGATGAGGCGGATCGTGACCGGGAGGCCTTCCATCGCCCGGAAGAGACCCTCGAAGTCGCTGCGCTGGAGTGGCAAGAGCTTCTTCAGCACATCCGCCCGCTCCTCCTCCGACCGGGAGAGGATCAGGGTCTGGACGAGCGGGAGGCGCTCGGTCTCGAAGAACATGTGCTCGGTCCGGCACAGCCCGACACCCTCCGCGCCCAGGCTCCTCGCCCGCTCGGCGTCGCGCGGGTAATCGGCATTGGCCCACACGCCGAGACGACGGATCCGATCCGCCCACTCCAGCAGCTCGATGAGAGCCGGCTCCTGGAGCGACGGCTGCATCGTCTCCACCTGGCCGAGGAACACTTCCCCGGTCGTCCCGTCGATGGACACCCAGTCCCCCTCACGGAGCACCACGCTGGACCGCTTGATGGTGGCCTCCCGCTTCTCCGCGTCCACGTCCAGCGCCATCACGCCGACCACCGCCGGCTTGCCGAACTGTCGCGCGACCAGTGCCGCGTGGCTGGTCCGGCCACCACGGCTGGTGACGATGCCTTTCGAGGCGAGCATGCCGTGCACGTCGTCCGGCTTGGTCTCGGCGCGGATCATCACCACCGCTCTCTTCTCCCGGGCCCAACGCTCGGCGGTGTCTGCGTCGAAGGCGAGCTGTCCGACCGCCGCCCCCGGCGACACGTTGAGGCCGCTGGCCACGAGCCTGCGTTCGCCACGCGCCGCGCGCATCGACTCGGGGTCGAACTGCGGGTGGAGGAAGAAGTCCACGTGCTGCGGTGTGACTCGCAGGACCGCCTCGTCCCGGCTGATGAGCCTCTCTTTCGCCAGGTCCACCGCGATCTTCACCGCGGCTCTTGCGGTGCGCTTGGCGTCACGCGTCTGGAGCATCCAGAGCTTGCCCCGCTCCACGGTGAACTCGACGTCCTGCACGTCGCGGTAGTGCTTCTCCAGCAGCCGTGCGAGCCGCTTCAGCTCTCTGAACGCCTCCGGCATCTCCGCTGCCAGCCCACCGATGGGCTGGGTGGCCCGGATCCCCGCGACCACATCCTCACCCTGGGCGTTGATCAGGTAGTCGCCTTCGAGCTCGTTTTCTCCGGTGGAGACGTTCCGGGTCGTCGCCACCCCGGTGCCCGACCCTCTTCCCATGTTGCCGAAGACCATGGCCACGATGTTCACGGCCGTCCCGAGGTCGTCGGGGATTCCCGCAGCCTTCCGGTAGTCCTGGGCCCGCTTCCCCTGCCAGGAGCGGAACACGGCCTCGGTGGCCAGCCGCAGCTGCTCCAGCGGATCGTCGGGAAAATCGCGGCCGGACTGCGCGCGGACGAGCTCCCGGAATCTCCGGGTGATGCGCTCGAGATCTTCAGGCTGGAGATCTGCGTCGTTTTCCACCCCGCGACGGGTCCGCCACTCGCTCAGCACCTCCTCGAACGGTTCGTCCCGGAGGTCCATCACCACGGTCCCGTACATCTGGATCAGGCGGCGATAGGCGTCCCAGGCAAACCGTGAATCGTCGGTGAGCGTGGCCAGACCCGCGACCGTCTTCGCGTTGAGCCCGATGTTGAGGACCGTGTCCATCATTCCGGGCATGGAGAACTTGGCTCCCGAGCGGCACGAGACGAGGAGCGGGTTGGCCGGATCGCCGAAGCGCTTGCCGGTGCGCCCCTCCAGCTCCCGGAGCGCGGCGAGCTCCGCCTCCCACAGCCCCCGCGGCCAGGTGCCCGTCTTCAGGAACGCGCGGCACGCCTCGGTGGTGACGGTGAAGCCCGGCGGGACGGGAAGCCCCAGGCGCGTCATCTCCGCCAGGTTGGCCCCCTTTCCGCCGAGGAGCGCCTTGACCTCGTCCCAGGTTCTTGCCGTGCGCTTCACCTGCGCCAGCTGATCGAAGCGGAACACGAGGGTGCGGCCGACGGCACGGACGGAGCGCGCCGTGCTCCGGCGAGCGCTGGACGTCGTGATGCGGCGGGTCGGGGAAGTGGCCATCGCACTGCGCCTCCTGTCAGGCTGTTTGTGCCGAAGCTTTCGCGCGACGGGCGACGCTCGCGCAAACCTTGCGCTCCGCGGACGTCGGATGTCCTGACGGCGGGCCAAGCTTGCGAGAACCTCGCCAGCGGTCACGCCAGCGCGCTGATGCTCGAGGCGCTGATCCGAGGAATGGAGCCCCGAGCGTCCGCGATTGTCAACGGGTGACGGTCGCCGGGGTGCTGGTCCCCGCGGGCCGGTGGCCCTCGGAGAATTTCCGCAGCCTGAACGCGAGCAGGAGCAGCATCACGCCGAAGATGAACGCGTACGCGCCGATCCAGACGGTCAGCGCCAGCGCCGCGGCCCCGGGCAGGACGAAGAGGAGCACGCCGAAGGCGATGGACAGCACGCCCGCCAGCCCGAGCCAGAACTCTCCGGTGATCTCCTTGCGGAGCCGGATCGCGGCCGCGAGCTCGAAGATGCCGGTGAGGATGGCCCAGATCCCCACGTAGTAGAGCAGCGCCAGCGCGGTGGCCGCGGGATGGGCGATGGTGAGGATGCCGATCCCGATGCCCACCACCGCCTCGAGCACGAGGACCCAGAATCGGTCCTTGCCTGCCCCGCGGAAGAGGGAGATCAGCGCGAACACCCCGTCCACGAAGGCGTACGCACCGAAGAGGAACACCAGCGCGGCGAAGGCCGAGGCGGGCTCGAAGAAGGCGATCACCCCGAACACCACGGCGACGGCGCCGCGCAGGGCGACGAAGCCCCAGTTGCGCGCGAGTTCGTGAATCATCGGACACTCCGGTAAGGGGGGCGGGACGACACCACCACCGGCGCGCCGATGTCCCCCTTGGCGCGGCGCCCGGCGGAACGCAGGTTTCCCCGCGGCGCGGAGGGATCGCAAGACTTTCCCGGTGAAAATTCTCCACGTTGTCCCAAGGATCCCCTACCCGGCAGATTCCGGGGGCACGCTGCGTGGCCTGCAGCTGCTCCGGGCGCTCGACGATGCGTTCGAGGTGACGGTGCTCGCCCCGGACCTCCCGGGCGGAGACGCGGCCGGGTTGCGCGCCGGGCTGCGGGGCCGGGTGATCACGGCGCGGGAGCCGGGCGGGCTGCAGGGAGCCCTGGCCGAGCTGGGCGGGGTCATGCGCGGACGCCCGATGCGGTACACGCGGTACGGCGGCCGGAACCTCCGGGCATCCTTCCGGCACCTCCTCTCGGAGCAGACGGTGGACCTCGTCCACTTCGACCACCTCCACGCGGCGCAGCTGCTCCCGGACGCCCGTGAGCTCGCGCCGCGAGCCCGGACGGTCATGGACGCCCACAACGTCGAGGCGCAGGTGGCCGAGCGGCTCGCCGAGGTCTCCCCCTGGCCCCTGAGCGCAGTCCTGCGACGGCAGGCCGCCGCC
>CAZDSB010000490.1:0-3379 GCA_964507515.1 uncultured Myxococcaceae bacterium | reverse complement strand
CGGGCGTAAAAGCACAAACCCTCGAAACGGCGGGAGATTCGGTCGGCAAATGGCCAGGGCGGCGAACTCGGGCCCCGTGCCCGTGGTGGTGATGGGACTCGGGGCCATCGGTCGCGAGATTGCGCGAGCCTCCTTGCAGTCGGAGGAGGTGACGCTGGTCGGCGCCGTGGACACGCATACCAGCATCGTGGGCAAGCGACTGGAGGAGCTCGGGGTGCCGTCGCACATCAAGGTCGAACCGGAGCTCCGGCGTGGCCCGGGCCGCGGCCGGCGTCCGGTCGTGCTCCACGCGACAGGCTCGTCACTTCCCGCCGTCGCCGAACAGCTCCTGGCCGCAGTGAAGGAGGGGCATGCGGTCGTCTCGACCTGCGAGGAGCTTGCCTTCCCCTGGATGCGCCATCCGGACCTGGCGGACCGCCTCGAGCGCGCCGCCCAGCGCTCCGGCGTCTCGGTCCTCGGCACGGGAGTGAACCCGGGCTTCGTCCTCGACCGGCTGACCGCCACCCTGGGACAGACGCTCGGGCCGGTGCGCCACGTGCTGGTCCGCCGGGTGGTGGATGCCCGGACGCGCCGCGAGGCCCTGCAGCGGAGGATCGGCGCCGGGCTCACCGAGGACGAGTTCGACAGCCTGGCCGCCGAGGGTGCGGTGGGCCACGTGGGCCTTCTCGAGTCAGCCGCGCTGTGCGCGCTCGGGCTCGGCATCGACCTCGACGAGTACGAGGAGGAGCTGGCGCCGGTCGTCGCCCATGAAGACATCCCCGGCGGTGCCTTCGTCGTTCCCCGGGGTCGTGTGGCAGGCGTGAACCAGACCGTCGTCGGCCTGGTCGATGGACAGGAGAGGGTGCGGCTCGAGCTGATGCTCGCCCTGGGAGCGGAGCCTCCCGGCGACCAGATCGTCATTGAATCCGACACACGCCTGAGCGTCGACATCCCCGGTGGAATTCCGGGGGACTCCGCAACCGCCCAGCTCGTGGTACACGCCGCCCCACGCGTCGCGTCCGCAGAGTCGGGGCTCCTCACGGTGCTCGATCTTCCGGCGGGACGCTAGATCCGCCAAAGGACCCATCATGCTGGACAAGAACGCCATCGGCCGATCGTCACCGCCGACCCTGAACGAGGTCGAGAAGGGCGCAATCCGCCGGTTCGCCGAGGCGCTCGGCGACTTCAACCCCATGTACTACGACGAGGAGTACGCCCGGGCCGCCGGCTACCCCACCATCGTCGCTCCGCCCACCTTTCCGGCGAGCTTCCACTCCGCGGCCGACCTCCGCGAGCTTCTCGGAGTGGGAATCAAGAGCCTGCTCCACGCCGAGCAGGCGTTCGAGTACGACCGGCCCATCTTCGCCGGTGACCGCATCTACGTTTCCACCCGCGTCGCCGAGGTGCTCGAGCGCACCGGCCCGGCCGGAAAGATGGACGTGGCGGTCATTGAGGACGAGGGGCGCGACGAGGAAGGCAACCTCGTCTTCAAGGCCCGGCGCACGCTGGTGGTGCGCGCGAGCAAGGAGAGCTGACCGGCGATGGCTTCACGCAAGCTCTACTTCGAGGCAGTGCGTGTGGGAGAGGAGCTCCCCGCGCTGACGAAGACCCCCGTGGACCGCGTGCAGCTCGCTCGCTACGCCGGCGCCTCGGGCGACTTCAACCCGGTGCACGTCGACGAGACCTACGCCAAGAGCCTGGGCATGCCGAGCGTGTACGCGCCGGGGATGCTCGTCATGGGCTTCCTCGGACAGCTCGTGTCCGACTGGGCCCGCGGCGCTCAGCTGCGGCGTTACTCGGTGAAGTTCTCCAAGATCGTCTGGCCGAACGACACCGTGGTCTGCAAGGGCAGGGTGACCGAGCGCTGGGGCGACGAGGGCCGCTACTTCGCCGAGCTCGACGTCTGGGCCGAGAACCAGAAGGGCGAGCTCGTCCTCCGCGGCGGCGCCCAGATCCAGCTCTTCCACTCGCTCGACGACGAGAACCGCCAGCGCTCCGGGCAGCCACCGCTCGTGGTGCCCGCGCCCCGGGAGAGCATCCTTCCGCCTCCGCCGCCGGCGCCTGCTCCCCGGAAGGAGCCCGCCGTCGCCGCCCCGGTCTCCGGGGTCAAGAAGGCCACCCCCCGCGAGTCCCACGCCCTGCGCAAGGTGCCGGAAGCGCAGAAGAAGTCCTCCAAGAAGTAGGCCTGTCGGAGCGCTGAACCGCCCCGCCGACGCGTGGCGTCAAATTGGATTGACTCGGGAATCAGTCGGACACATGCTTCGAGCACGTCCCGTTGATTCTGGAGTCGACCGATGGCGGCTGGACTGAACTGGTACAAGGCGGACCTCCGGGAGCTCTCCTTCGTGCTGCTCGAGCAGTTC
Source organism: uncultured Myxococcaceae bacterium (assembly GCA_964507515.1). Taxonomy (GTDB): domain Bacteria; phylum Myxococcota; class Myxococcia; order Myxococcales; family Myxococcaceae; genus RPRB01. The sequence continues at coordinate 1,037 of CAZDSB010000490.1, read as the reverse complement.
CGGCTCGGAGAGCTGCTGGAAAAGACGCCGTACGAGGCCTGGGGGGAGGAAGAGGCCCGCGCCGTGCTCGACGCCGCGTACCGCTTCGCCCGCGAGGTGCTCGGCCCTCTGAATGCCCCCGGTGACCGCGAGGGCTGCCGCATCGAGGCGGGCCAGGTGAAGACGCCGAAGGGTTTCCAGGACGCGTGGAAGCAGCTCTACGAGAACGGCTTCAAGTCACTGGGCGTTTCCGTCGACCACGGCGGCCAGGGCGCGCCGCAGTCGCTGGTGGTGCTGGTGGAGGAGCTGCTCTCCGGAGCGAACCCTGCATTCAACATGTACCCCGGACTGGCCTTCGGGGCGGCCGAGACCATCGTCGAGTGCGGCACCCCCGAGCAGAGCAAGCGCTACGCGCAGAAGATGCTCGACGGAACCTGGGGCGGGACGATGTGCCTCACCGAGCCGCACGCCGGCAGTGACGTCGGTGCGGCGAAGACCTCGGCGAAGCGCCTGGGCAGCGGCCGTTATGCCATCAAGGGCACGAAGGTGTTCATCTCCGGCGGCGACCACGACCTCGCGGAGAACATCGTCCACCTCGTCCTGGCCCGGGTGGAGAACGCGCCGCCGGGGACCAAGGGGCTGTCGCTGTTCATCGTGCCGAAGAAGAAGATCTCCGCCGAGGGGAAGGTCGGAGAGAGCAACGACGTCTCCGTCGGCTCCATCGAGCACAAGATGGGCATCAACGGCTCGGCGACCTGCGTCCTCAACTTCGGCGAGAACGACGGGTGCGAGGGCGAGCTCGTCGGCACGGTCGAGAACCTGGGCATGTCGCAGATGTTCCGGATGATGAACGGCGCGCGCATCGCGGTTGGCATCCAGGGGCTGGCGACGGCGGCGGCTGCCTACCAGAACGCGGTGGACTACGCCCGCGACCGGAAGCAGGGCCCGCACTACACCCACTGGAAGGACCCGACGGTTCCTCGGGTGGCGATCCTCGAGCATCCCGACGTGCGCCGGATGCTGCTCGACCTCAAGTCGCACACCGAGGGGATCCGCGC
>CAZDSB010000489.1:0-5680 GCA_964507515.1 uncultured Myxococcaceae bacterium | reverse complement strand
CGCCCGGCCGCTCCCACGCGTCCTCGCGGAAGCGCGCTCCGCCGTCCTCCGCCTCGATCGCATCGCAGATCGTTCGCTGGAGGGCCTCGACGTGCTCGGCCATCCGGCGGCCGAGGTCACCCTCCGTCTCGGGAGCTCCGGCGTGCATCAGTGCACCGGGAGGCTCGGATCACCGGCGTCGACGACGCCGTACTTCGCCTCGTACTTCTGGAGGTTGTCCGTCATCGCCGCGAGGAGCCGCTTCATGTGCCTGGGACTGGTGATGACCCGTGCCTTCACTCGAGCCTTGGGCTGCTGGGGCTGGACGTAGATGAAGTCCAGGGTGAACTCGGAATCGGTGTGGTTCAACAGCGCCATGTTCACGTAGAAACCGTCGGCGACCGCGTCGTCGATGTGGATCTGCAGCGCGGTCTCGGGCAGCTTTGGGTCAGCCATGGAGCGCCTGCATACCGCCCCTGCCGCGCGGGAGGCCAGAGGCGGGGCGGCACCGACCGACGTCGCGCTCGACGAGGGCAAGACCGCGCCGTTCGAGCTCCCCGGAGACCGCGGCGCGTGCCTGCTCATCCACGGGTTCACCGGCACGCCCTGGGACGTCCGGCCGCTGGGGGAAGCGCTGTCGGGCGCCGGAATCGCCGTTCATGCGCCCCGGCTGCCGGGGCACGGGACGACCCCCGCGGCGATGCTCGAGGCGCACGCTCCCGACTGGCTCCTCGCCTGTGACGAGGCCCTCGGCCGGCTCCCGGGGCGGCGCGTGGCGGTGGCCGGCCTCTCCATGGGGGCGCTGCTCGGGCTCGTGCTGGCTGCACGACACCCGAATCGCGTGGCGGGCGTGGCGGCGCTCGCGCCGGCGGTGCGCTTCCGCGATCGGATGCTCAACTCGCTACGTGCGGTGCGCGCCGCGGCTCCGCTGCTCGAGCTGATCCGGCCGTGGATCCGCAAGGACACGACCGACCTCCTCGACGAGGCCGTTCGCGCCGAGGCTCCGGTGCTGCGCACGTGGCCGTCCGCGCGGCTGCGGGACCTGTGGGAGATGCAGGACCTCGCCTGGGGCTCGGCGGCGCGAGTCACCTGTCCAGTCCTCGTGATGACGGCGGCCCAGGACCACGTGGTGGACGAGGCAGGAGCGGCGGCGCTGGTGCGGCGGCTCGAGAAGTCTCCCTCGGTCCGCTACGTCCGTATCGAGAACAGCGCCCACATCCTTCCCCGCGACCGGAATCACGCGCTCGTCGCCGCCGAGGTCACCGGATTCGTGGAGCGGACCCTGGGCCCGGCCGCGGTGCGCTGAACCGGGCGGATCCGCTACCCTCCCCCGTCCCATGGCCAAGCGGCGCTACCTTCTCTCGATCGATCAGGGAACCACCGGCACGCACGTGCTCATCGTCGACGACCGGCTGGAGGTCGTGGGAGAGGCCTACCGCGAGTTCACGCAGCACTTTCCGAGGGCCGGCTGGGTGGAGCACGACCTGCGGGAGATCTGGAAGACGGTCGAGCGCTGCTGCAAGAAGGGTCTGGCCGACGCCGAGATCCGTCCCGACATGGTGACCGCCATCGGGATCACCAACCAGCGGGAGACCACCGCGGTGTGGGACCGCGAGACCGGGGAGCCGCTGGCCCGGGCGATCGTCTGGCAGGACCGGCGCACCGCGGACCTGTGCGCCGAGCTGAAGGCCCGGGGCGAGGAGGCGCGGGTACGCGAGACGACCGGGCTGGTGCTCGACCCGTACTTCAGCGCGACGAAGCTCCGCTGGCTGCTGAACAACGTCGACGGGCTGCGCGGCCAGGCCGAGGCGGGGAAGGTGTGCTTCGGGACCATCGACTCTTGGCTGGTCTACCGCCTCACCGGCGGAGCGCAGCACGTCACCGATGCGTCGAACGCGAGCCGCACGCTGCTCTACGACCTGAAGGGGCACGGCTGGAGCGAGGACATGATCGAGCTGTTCGACATCCCTCCCCAGATGCTGCCCGAGATCCGCGGCTGCGCCGAGGTGTACGGGAAGACGAAGGGGATGGATTCGCTGCCCGACGGGGTCCCGGTCTCCGGCATGGCGGGCGATCAGCAGGCCGCGCTCTTCGGACAGGCGTGCTTCCGGCCCGGAGAGTCGAAATGCACCTACGGGACCGGGAGCTTCCTCCTGATGAACACCGGCACCGAGCCGGTGCCCTCGACGAGCGGGCTCTTGACGACCGTGGCCTGGCAGCTCGGGGACACGGTGACCTACGCCCTGGAGGGCTCGAGCTTCGTCGCGGGTGCGGCGGTGCAGTGGCTGCGCGACGGGCTGCAGGCGATCAAGAAGTCCGCGCAGGTGGAGAAGCTCGCGCGCAGCGTGGAGGACTCGGGCGACGTGGTCTTCGTCCCCGCACTCGCGGGCCTGGGCGCGCCGCACTGGCGTCCCGACGCGCGCGGACTGCTCATGGGGCTGGACCGATCGACGACGCTCGGGCACGTGGCGCGGGCGGTGCTCGAGGGCATCGCGCTGCAGACCTACGAGCTGGCGCGGGCGATGACCCAGGACTCGGGCCAGCCCATCCCCGTGCTGAAGGTGGACGGCGGGGCGAGCGCCAACGACCTCCTGATGCAGTACCAGTCGGACATCCTCGGCGTTCCGGTGGTGCGACCGCGCAACCTCCAGACCACGGCGGCAGGGGCGGCGTTCCTGGCCGGCATTGGAGCCGGGGTCTGGACCGAGCCCGAGGAGATCCGCAGTTCCTGGCGAGCCGAGAAGACGTTCAAGCCCCGGATGGACGACAGTTCGCGGGCCCGCGCCCTGGCCAAGTGGCAGCGGGCGGTGGAACGGGCGTAGGGATCCGGTCCATGGCACGCGACAGGACGAAGCTGGGGGACGCGGAAGTGCAGGGCTGGCTGAAGACGCATCCGGGGTGGGCGCTCGAGGGCGGGATGATCCGCCGGACGTACGCCTTCAAGGACTTCCGGGTGGCGATGGCCTTCGTGAACAAGGTGGCGGACGCGGCCAACGCGGCGGACCACCACCCGGACATCGACATCCGCTACTCCAAGGTGACGCTCGCGCTGGTCACGCACGACGCGGGCGGCCTCACCTCGCGGGACACGAAGCTCGCGGAGGAAGCGGACGCGCTCGAGAAGCGCTAGAAGCGCACCGCCACGCTGACGCCGCCCCCGTCCTTCCCGATCTGCGGGACGACCTGGACGTCGACCGCATCGGCGTGCGGCTCGGTGTTGAGCCGCTGCCAGAGATCGCGGTTGTACGCCTCCGCCAGCTCGCGCTTTCCGACGTCGCCGACCGGATCGGGATTGATGCCGGCTCCGACGATCGCCACCACGCCGCCGGTCACGATGCCCCCCACCGCGAGCCAGCCGAGCGCCGGATCGACCGGACCCGGCGTGGTGCACGTCGGCATCGAGAAGCTCCCCGGAGCGATGGGCGTGCAGGTGGTGGCCTGGCTCGACGCCATGACCGTCGCCGCGATCATCCCGGCGAGAGCGGTGAGGCCACCGCCGACGATGAGCCCGGTCTTCAGGGCAGCACGGTCCTCGTACTGCTTCACGAGGTCGGGGCGATTCACCGCCCGGTAGAAGTCCGCGCCCACCAGCGGCCGCTTGTACTTTCCGAGGTACGGCGCGGTCCATTGCACGGTGCCCTTGACCACGCCGTGCTCGGTCACCACCCCACCGAAGTCGTCGAAGCCGATGGCCTGCTGATCGTACTGCTCCTGCGCGTCGGCGCGCGGGACGTCGACGGGAGGCGGCGGGAGCGCGCTGTCGGAAGGGACGACGTCGGGCTCCGGAGCCGGAACCGTGTCGGGCGGGGCGCCCTGCGCGCGCACGCTCGAGGAGAGGAACAGCAACACCAGGAACAGACCGTGGACACGAGAAGCGCTCATCGGACACCTCCGGAGCAGTACCGGCCCGCCGGGATCCCACCCCCGAGTTGCAGATCAGGTTAGTGGCGGCAGGTGATCTCGATGCGACGGCACCGGTGTGCTCGAACGGGCACACGTCGCGCGCGCCGCGCCTGGCAACTGGCGCCTGGAGGCACTTCGCATCCACGGCCGTTGATGCATGTCGGCCTCCTGCGTTGCGGGCCTTCTCGAGATGCGGAGGCGCGCCCGCAACCGCCCGCCGCCTGGGGCATGCGACATCGACGACCAGCACAGCTCCGCACACCTCACGCGGTACGCCACAACGGGGCGAGCGCGGCGGGTCTTCCGGGTGCAGATAACCCTCGCTCTCCGGCCGCAGTGACCACCCGCCGCACCGGCAACCCCGGGCGGCTCTTGCAGGGAGCAGCACATGACCGCCGTGACCCCCGAAACCGTGTCCGAGCAGACCTTCGAGCCTCGCCCGGGCACCCTCGCCCGCCGCCTGGCCGCGCTGCTCGTCCGGGTTCGCGCCGCGGCCGGCGAGGACCTCCAGAGCACGATCGCCCGGGCGATCGACGACGCGTTCGCCGGCATCCATCGCGAGATGCGTTGACCGTCCCCGGACCGTGGCGGCGCGGACCCGTGGCCCCGTGACCACCGGCGTGTGGCCCTGACGCCGCCCGACGAGGCTCGTTCCGCCAGGCCGTGGATGGCACGGCCGCTGCTTCGGGCGGCCGGCATGATCCGACGCTACATCGTGCTGGGGGTGGTCTGGGCGGGCTGTACCGCCGCATGGATGCTGCTCGGGGCCACGCTGCTGGTGCGCTCGGGCGAGACATCCTCCGCGCTGGTGAACGAGGTCCATCAGCTCTGGGGTCCGCCGCTGGACCAGGGCGCTCCGTCCGGCCAGTACACCGAGCCGCGAACGCGGGATGAGCGCCGCACCCTCTACGACGCGGGCGGGCGACCGTACGAGACCATGGTGCAGACGAAGGAGGACGTCTCCTTCCCGCTCCCCCTGGTCTCCACACGGGCGCGCGTCTCGCTCGCCCTGGAGCACCGGCAGAAGGGTCTGCTCTGGTTCGCGACCTATGCCGCCGACTTCGACGGCCACTATGTCGTGCTGAACGACACCACCGCGACCCGGTCGGTGACGGTGAGCTTCCCGCTGCCCGCGCGCGGTGCGGTCTACGACGGCTTCGAGGTGCTGAACGAGAAGGGGGAAACCATCGGCGCCGAGGTGGACGCCGGCGCGGCGCGGTGGGTCGTCTCCCTCGCTCCGTCCGAGCGCCATTCCTTCCAGGTCCGCTACCGAACGCGCGGGACCTCCGAGTGGACGTACCGGCCCGCCGCGTCCGGCGGCTCGGTCATCCGGGACTTTTCGCTGGAGATCCGGAGCACCGCGCGCGGCATCGACTTCTCGCCCGGAAGCATCTCTCCGAGCACCGCCGGCGGGGACGGCTCCGGCTGGCGCGGACGCTGGGAGTTCCGGAGCCTGGTGGGCAGCGCTCCGATCTCGCTCGCGCTGCCCCAGAAGACCAACCCGGGTCCGCTCGCCGCGCGCATCACCTTCTTCGCCCCGGTGGCCCTGCTGTTCTACTTCTTCGTCGTCGGCCTGCTGGCAGAGGGGCGTGGGCACCGGCTGCATCCGATGAGCTGGTTCCTCATCGGCTGCGCGTTCTTCGCGGATCACCTCCTCTTCGCCTACCTCGCGGACCACGTGCCCCTGTGGGTGGCGCTCGGCCTGTCGAGCGCCGTCTCCATCGTGCTCGCGGTGACGTACGCGCAGTGGCTGGTGGGCTGGCGCTTCGCCGTTCGGGAGATGGGGCTCGCCCAGCTG
>CAZDSB010000488.1:0-3600 GCA_964507515.1 uncultured Myxococcaceae bacterium | reverse complement strand
TGGAAGATGGGGTCGGCGAGCATCACCGCGCTGCCCACCACCACCGCGGACGCGGTGAGCAGCATCGGCCGGAACCGGACGACGCCGGCCTCCTCCACCGCCGCCTCGAGCGGCATCCCCTCCGCCGTCTTCAGGCGGATGAAGTCGACGAGGATGATGCTGTTCCGGACGATGATTCCGGCTCCGGCGATGAAGCCGATCATGCTGGTCGCGGTGAAGAACGCGCCGAGCAGCCCGTGGGCCGGCAGGATCCCGATGAGGCTCAGGGGAATTGGCAGGAGCACCACCCACGGGACGACGAAGCTGTCGAACCAGCCGACCACCAGCAGATAGATGAGGACCAGCACCGCGGCGAAGGCGAGCCCGAGGTCCCGGAACACCTCGAGCGTGATGTGCCACTCCCCGTCCCACTTCAGCGCCAGCCGCTCGGTGTCCGGCGGCATCGACAGCCCGTAGCGCGGCACGGGCTCGCCCTGCGGACGGAGCGCGTCCAGCTTCCGGTTCAGCGCCATCAGCGCGTACACCGGGCTCTCCTCGCTGCCCGACAGCTCGGCGAAGACGTAGCTCACCGGCATGAGGTTCTTGTGGAAGCGCGGCGCTCCGGTCTCCTCCACCGGCCGGACCAGCGTCTCCAGCGGCACGGCGCCGCGCTCGCCCTGGACGGGGAGCTGCAGCAGATCGGCCAGGGCCGCCCGGTGCGCAGGGGAGAGCCCGAGGACGATGGGGACCCGCGTGGTCCCGCGCTCGATCCGCACCGTGCCGAGCTCGGCCCCTGGTCGGGTGAGGGCCAGTGCCTCCACCACCGCGGCCGGGTTCACCCCCTGGAGTGCCGCGCGTTCGCGGTCCACCCGGAGCTCGGTCCGGGGCGTCACCGGCTCGAGGGAGGAGTCGACGTCCACCACCCCCGGCGTGCCGCGGAAGGCGTCGCGAACCTGGGCCGCGTAGCCTTCGCGCGCGGCCGTGCTCGGGCCGTAGATCTCCGCCACCAGCGTGGCCAGCACCGGAGGACCGGGGGGAATCTCCAGCAGCCGCAGCCGCGCCCCGAGCGGAGCGGTGATCGCGGTCAGCTTCGGCCGGAGCACGGTCGCGATCTCGTGGCTCGAGCGCTTCCGGGCATGCTTCCCGACCAGCTGGACCGCGAGGTCCACCTGCTCCGGCGCGTTCCGGAGGAAGGCGTGGCGCACCATGCCCACGAAGGTCATCGGCGCCGCGGTCAGCGAGTGCAACTGGACGCCGAGCACGTCCGGGTCGGCGAGCAGCGCGCGCCCGAGCTGCTGGCCCACGGCGAGCGACTGCTCCCGCGTCGCGCCCGCGGGGAGGTCGACGAAGACCTGGAACTCGGACTTGTTGTCGAAGGGGAGCATCTTCACCCGCACGAAGCCCACCCCGACCAGCGCCACCGCTCCGGCGAAGAGCGCGACGATCAGCGCGAGGAACCGAAGCCGGGCGCGGCCGGACCCGAGCAGGGTGCGGATGATCTTCCGGTAGGTGCGCGTCGACCAGGTCTCGCGCGCCTCCACGGCGGTTCGCCCATGCTCGTGGCCGAGCAGGCGTAGCGCGGCCCACGGCGCGACCACGAACGCGACCACCAGCGAGAAGAGCATCGCGAGGCTGCCACCGACGGGGATTGGCCGCATGTACGGACCCATGAGCCCGCGCACGAACCCCATCGGGAGGATCGCGGCGATGACCGCGAAGGTCGCGAGGATGGTGGGGTTGCCCACCTCGTCCACGGCGTCGAGCACGGTGCGGACCAGGGACTGCTTGCGCCCGGGCTGGAGGAGGTGTCGGTGGACGTTCTCCACGACCACGATGGCGTCGTCCACCAGGATGCCGATGGAGAAGATGAGGGCGAAGAGGGTGATGCGGTTCAGCGTGTTCCCGAGCAGCTGGTTGATGAGGAGGGTGAGGGAGAGCGTCACCGGGACGGCGATCGCGACGACCAGGCCCGACCGCCAGCCCATGGCGAAGCCCACCAGGGCCACCACTGACAACGTGGCGATCAGCAGATGCCGGATGAGCTCGTCGGACCGCTCGAGCGCGGTCTCGCCGGAGTTCCGGGTCAGCTCCACCTCGACGCTGGCCGGGAGCAGCCCTCCTCGCAGGGTGGCCAGCCGCGCCTTCACGAGATCCGCCAGCACGGTGGCGTTGGCGCCGCGCCGCTTCGCGACGTCGACCGAGACCGCCTGCTCGAACTCGGGGCGGGTCCGGCTCGCGGTCAGGACCACCGCGGGATCGCGCTCCGGCCCGTCGGTGACCTGGGCCACGTCGCCGAGCAGGATGGGACGCCCGCCTCTCCGGGCAACCACCAGCCGCCGGAGGTCCTCGGCCCCGTTCACCGCGGTGCTGGCGGAGAGCTCGGTGCGCCGGTTGCGGTCGACGAGGCTTCCGCCGGCCGACTCGGCGTCCGCCGCCTGGATGGACTGGCGGATCTCCCCCAGCGAGACGTCCAGCTCGCGCAACCGGCGAGGGTCCGGCTCGATCCTCAGCACCCGCCGCGCGCCGCCGAGCACCTGGATCTGCGCCGCCTCCGGGATGGTCGCCAGCTCCCGCGCCACCTCCTGGCCCAGCTGCCGCAACACGCCGGGAGCGAGGTCGCCACCGTGGATCGTGACTGTCACCACCGGGACGTCGTCGATCGTGACCAGCGTGACCGAGGGGCGGGCGGCGCGGGCAGGCAGGAGCTCCGGATGGTCCTCGATCTCCTGGCGCACCTTGACCAGGCTCGGCTCGAGCGGCTGGTTCACCTTGAAGCGTGCGGTGAGCAGCGCGCCGTCCCGGGCGCTGGTCGAGTAGACGTACTCCACGCCCGGGATGCCCCAGAGCCGGCGCTCGAGACCGGTCGTGACCTCGGCCTCGACCTCGGCGGGCGTTGCGCCCGGCATGGGGACGACGACGTCCACCATCGGGACGATGATCTGCGGCTCCTCCTCGCGCGGCGTGGTCAGCACCGAGACCACGCCGAGCCCGATGGTGGCGAGGACCCCGAGCGGCGTCAGCCGGGAGCTGAGGCTCCTCGCCGCGAGCCTGCCGGGGAGGCCCCGATGCGGCTCGGTCACTGCGTGACCTCCACCCGCTGCCCGTCGCGCAGGCTGGAAGGCGCGTCGATGACTCGCTCTCCCGGACCCAGGCCGGCGAGGACCGGCAGCTGGTCTCCGTCGGGCTCGCCGAGCCGCAGCCAGCGGAGCGCGGCGCGGCCGTCGGAGACGACGAAGACCCCGCTCAGGTCTCCGCGCTGGACCACCGCCGAGCGCGGGACCGCGCGCCTCGGGCCTCCGCTCCCCTTCACCCCGATGCGACCGAAGTCGCCGCTCCGCAGCGCGGGAGCGTCCTTCGCGGCGCGGGCGCGGAAGGCGCTCCGGTGCGAGAGCGGGTCTCCGCCCGGCGAGAGCGCGACCAGCGTCGCCGTGCCCTGGACGTCGCCGACGCGGAACGGGACCTCCGCGCCCACCGAGACCCCGCTCGCCTCGGCCTCGGAGAGCGTTCCGGTGAGCTCCACCATGGTTCCGTCCAGCTCGAGCAGCGGCGCACCCGGAGCGACAAGCTGTCCCCGGCTCACCCACTTGCGCTGCACCACCGCATCGAAGGGAGCACGGAGGC
>CAZDSB010000487.1:0-5960 GCA_964507515.1 uncultured Myxococcaceae bacterium | reverse complement strand
CACGGTGCGCATCGCATCGTCGGGATGGCCGGACTCGAGCGACATCTCGGCGAGCAGCAGATACGGCTCCTGCTCGCGCGGGGCGAGCTTCCGCGCGCGCTCCAGCACCTCACGCGCGCGCTGCGGCCGATCGGTCTCGTAGAGCAGCCGTCCGAGGAAGAGCAGCGCGGGGACTTGGTCCGGCCAGCGTTCCAGCAGACCGCGCACGGTGACCTCGGCACGGGCCGGGGAGCCGGACCTGGCCTGCGCCTCGGCCAGCGCGAGCACGAGCTCGGGACGTCCGGGATCCGAGGCCAGGGCGAGGCGCAGCTGCTCCACGCTCCGGGCGTGCTCGCCCTGCAGCGCGAGCAGGCGCGCGCGAAGGAAGTGGGCGTAGGCCGAGGCCGACGAGTAGTCGTCGGTCGGCGCCTCCATCGCCTCCTTCATCGCCGACACGTCCACCCGGGGGTGCGCCGGTGGGGCGCCCAGCAGGACGAGGGCAACGAGGGCGGGAGCGACCACGGCGGGGATTCCTGCCCGGAAGCCTAACAGGCGAACCCGGGGGGGTGCGTGTCACCCCCGGCCGGAAACGTCAGCTCGCCGGACGTCGGTCGAGGAGGTGGTCCAGCACCGCCTCGGGCAGCTCGCGCCCGGGCACCTCGGCCACCTCGACCTGACAGCTGAGGCTCGTGGAGGCGCGGAGGTCGGACTCGACGCGACCGAACACGGCCATCGCCTGCTCCGACGTGCACTCCGGAAGCAGCGCCGCGAAGGTTCCCTGCCCGAGGTGAGCGAGGACGTCCGGCTGCCGGAGGCGCTCGCGCATCCGGGCTGCGGCAGTGCGCAGCAGCTCGGGGTGCACGGCGTCGGTGCGCGCGACGGCGAGGGAGAGCGGCCGGCCGTAGCGGCGAGCACGGGCGGCCTCCTGGGTGAGGCGGGCGACGAGGCCGCGCCGGTCGAGCAACCCCGTCTCGGCGTCCGCGACACCGACGAGCTGCCCCTCGGCCTCGGGGGCGGAGGACCTGCGCTTGTTGACCGAGAGGGCGCGCTCGGCGCGCTGGAGCAGCTCGGAGGCGTGGAAGGGCTTGGCGAGATAGTCGACGGCGCCGAGGTTGAGGGCTCGCACCCGGTCCGCGACTCCCACCTGCGCCGACACCAGGATCACCGGGATGTCCGCGGTGTCGCTGGAGGCCTTGAGCGAGAGCACCGCGTCGAGACCATCGAGGTGCGGAAGGAAGACGTCCATTACCACCAGGTCGGGGTGGAGGGCGTGCACCTTCGCCACGCCCTCGCGACCGTCACGGGCGACGTCCACGCGGTAGCGCTTGCGGAGGATGCCCTCGAGCACGGCGGCGATGTCCGGCTCGTCCTCGACGATCAGCACCCTCGGCTGCTGCTCCTCGCCGAGCGCCTGCAGCCTCGGCACGACCTTCCGGTCCGCCTGGGCCAGCGGGAGGGTGAAGACGAAGGCGCAGCCGCCCTCCGCCGGGCGCTCGGCCCAGATCTCCCCGCCGTGCAGCTCGACGAACTCCTTGCAGATGGCGAGGCCCAGCCCGGTTCCGCCGGGGCCGTGGCGGTAGCGGTCGAACACGAGGTGCATCTGCTCCTCGGGCATGCCCGGCCCGTCGTCCTGGACGACCACCTTCACCACCGGGCCATCCGGCCTCGGGAGCACCTCGCCCTCGACCAGGACCGTGCCCTTCTTCGCTGCGTGCTCGAGGCCGTTGGTGATGAGGTTCTGGAGCACCTCGCGGAGCTTGAGCTCGTCCCCCATGACCGGGAGGCGCTCGGGAGCGTGGGCCTTGAGAGTCACCCCACGCTCGGCGGCGAGGATCTCCAGCTCGAAGGCGCAGTCGCGCGCGACGCGGCCCACGTCGAGGAGCTGGACGTCGAGGGCAACCCGCGCCTGCTCGCCCTTGCCCCGGTCGAGGAGGGACTCGACCATCTTCAGGATCTTCCGCGATTGCCGGACGATGGCCTCGGCGGAGGTGCGGAGATCTCCGGCGAGGTTCGCGTCCTCGAGCATCCGGCCGTGGCCGAGCGTCACTTGCAACGGGGCGCGCAGGTCATGGCTGATGATGGCGATCAGCTCGTCCTTGAAGCGGGCGAGCTCGCGCAGCCGGCGGTTGGCCTCGGTGAGCTCGCGGTAGCGCTCGACGTAGGCGAGCTCGAGATCGTCGCGCTTCTTCTGGACCGAGGCGTGGAGCTTGGCGTTGCGGACCGAGTTGGCGAGTGCGGCGGCGACGGCCTTCGCGAACTCCTGCTCCTCGGGCCCGAAGGCCCCTCCCCTCCTGGACAGGCGAAGGAACAGCGCCCCAACGAGGTCGTCCTGGCTGATGAGGGGCTGGACGAGAATGCTCTTCACTGCGAGCGGCGCGATGGCGGGCATCACGTCCGCCATCAGCGGGTCCTCGAGCGCGTCCTCGATGTAGGTCGCTTCCCGGGTCTGCAGCGAGCGCCGCAGTTCCGGGTACTTGGAGAGATCGATGGTGATGGGGTGGTAGTCGTCGCGCTCGCGGGTGGCCATCACCACCGCCTCGGTCGAGCTCGGCGAGTCGACGAGGACAACCGAGCAGCGGTCGGTGGGGAGCACCTGGCTCACCTTCTCCACCGCGATCTTGAGGATGCGCTCCAGCTCGAGCGAAGACGTCGCCGCCTGGGTGATGTCCAGGAGCATCGCCATGCGCTCGGCGATGCGACGCTCGCGGTCCCCTGCCGGTTCCGGCACTCGTGCGAGGGCCGGCGTGGAGCTCTCCCCGTTCATCCGCGCTCCAATTTTCCTAGATTTTCCAAGGCCTGACCAGCGCTCCGTCGGGGAGTCTTCATCGACACCGATCCTTGGTCGCGTTCCCCTCAGGGTCGCCGCGCAACCAGCAGAACTTCGCGATTTCCGGCTGGGCCCTGGATCGGTGAATCCAGGGTTCCGATCGGCACGAGTCCGAGCTGCTCCATGCATGTTTGGACCCGGGCCACCGCCTCGGCTCGCACCGCGTCATCGCGCACCACCCCGCCCTTTCCGACCTGACCCCTGCCCGCCTCGAATTGCGGCTTCACGAGCGCGACCGTCACCCCGCCGGGAGCGAGGAAGGGAATCGTCGACGGTAAGACCTGGGTGAGGGAGATGAAGCTGACGTCGAGCACGAGGATCGAGACCGACTCGGGCAGGTCGGACGGCCCGAGGTGCCGCGCGTTGACTCCCTCGTGCAGCACGACGCGCGGATCGGCGCGGAGCCGTGCGTGCAGCTGGCCGCGGCCGACGTCGAGCGCGTGAACCTTCCGGGCTCCGGCCTGCAGGAGACAGTCGGTGAAACCACCGGTGCTCGCGCCCACGTCGGCGGCGACCGCACCGCGGACGTCGAGCTGAAAGTGCTTCAGGGCCGCCTCGAGCTTGAGACCTCCCCGAGAGACGTAGGGCATGGGCTCGCCCTTGAGGCGGACGGCCGCGTCGGTGGAGACGCGAGTTCCGGGCTTGTCGACGCGCTGATCGTCCACCACCACCTGGCCGGCGAGCACGAGCGCCTGGGCCCGGGCCCGGGTGGGGGCGAGGCCGAGCTCGACGAGGAGCACGTCCAGGCGCTCCTTCCTCGGGCGGGCGGTCGGTGACGGACGCTCCACGGCCGGGGGTCTTAGCGCGGCCTGGGTCCGGGGCTCGATGTGAGCAGGGGTCGGGAGCGAGCGACCGGACGGTCGGTCCCGGCGCGAGCTCAGCGTCCTGCGACCAGCTCCCGCACCGCCGTGGCGATTCCCTCTGCCGACAACCCCAGCGCACGCCGCTGCGCCCGCGCATCCCCGTGTGGCACCGGCGCATCCGGCATCCCGAGCACCCGCACCCGGGTGGACATGCCCCGGGAGGCCGCGAGCTCCAGCACTGCGCTGCCGAGGCCGCCGTGCGTCGTCCCCTCCTCCACCGTCACCACGCGCCCGGTCGCGCACGCCTCCAGCACCCGGTCCGCGTCGAGGGGAGCCAGCGCGCGCACGTCGAGCACCGCGGTCGGCGCCTCGAGCGACCCGGCCGCCTCGAGCGCCGGCAGCCCCATCGTTCCGATGGAGACGATGGTGGCCGCGGCGTCCTCGGGCCGGCGGAGCCAGCGCGCGCCGGTCACCGGCCCCGGGTCGACGTGGATCGACACCGGGGTGGTGGGGAGCGTCCCACGCGGGAACCGGAACGCCGCCGGGCCCGGTCCGGACAGCGCCGTCTGCAGCACCGGATCCACGTCCTCGGCCAGCGTCGGCGCGTAGATCCGCAGACCGGGCAGAGGTCGGAGGAAGGCGAGATCGTAGGTGCCCTGGTGCGTCGCACCGTCCGCGCCCACCAGACCGGCGCGGTCGATGGCCAGCGTGACGGGCAGCCGCGGCAGCACCACGTCGTGGATGAGCTGATCGAGCGCCCGCTGCAAGAAGGTGCTGTAGATGCACACCACCGGGCGCAGGCCACGCGCCGCGAGACCGGCGGCGAGCGTCACCGCGTGCTGCTCGGCGATGCCCGCGTCGTGCACCCGGGGCCCGAAGCGCTGGCGGAGGCTCGTCAGTGAGGACCCCTCCAGCATCGCGGGCGTCACCACCACGACGCGGCCGTCCGCGTCCATCGCCCGCCCGAGCGCTTCCGCCACCGCGTCTGACCAGGTGGGCTGCCCGTGGCGGCTCCGGACCAGCTTCCCGTCCCGCATCTCGTACGGGCCCATCGCGTGGCCGCGGGTGGCGACGTCGGCCTCGGCCTCGGCGAGCCCGCGACCCTTCTCCGTCCGGACGTGCACCACCACGGGGCGGCGGCTGCGGCGCGCCTCGCGCAGCGCCGGCAGCAGCGCGCCGAGCGCATGGCCGTTCACCGGGCCGAGGTAGGTGAACCCGAGGCCCTCGAAGAAGGTCCGCGCGGCCGGGCCGGCCAGCATCCGGGGCACCGCCCCGACGTTCGCGGAGATGGACATCCCGTTGTCGTTGAGCACCACGACCAGGGGAAGCCCGCTCGCGCCGGCGTCGTTCAGCCCCTCGAAGGTCAATCCTCCGGTCATCGCGCCGTCGCCGACGATCGCCACCGCGCGGCCGGGGGCCGCGGTGCGGGCGCGGGCCTGTGCCATCCCCAGCGCCACGCTCACCGCGGTGCAGGCGTGGCCGGCGGGAAAGGCGTCGAACCGGCTCTCCCGTGGGTCCAGGAAAGGGGAGATGCCGCCCTCCTGACGGAGGCTGCTCATCCTCGGGGAACGGCCGGTGAGGAGCTTGTGTGCGTACGCCTGGTGCCCGACGTCGAAGACGAGGTCGTCCTCGGGCGCGTGAAACACCCGGTGGAGCGCGACGATCAGCTCCACCGCGCCGAGCGAGGCGCCGAGGTGTCCTCCCACCCGGCCGCAGATGGAGATGATCTCCTCGCGAAGCTCGGCGCATAGCCCCGGGAGCTCCTCCTCGGGAAGAGCGCGCACGTCCTTCGGCGACAGGACGTGCTCGAGCAGACTCACGTGCTCCGCTCCACGCTGTAGCGTGCCAGCGCGGCCAGCGGTCCCGGGGCAGGCTCGAGCAGCTTCACCGCACCGAGCGCCGCGTCCACCAGCGCCCGGGCCCGCGCCCGCGATCCCTCGACGCCCAGCACGGCCGGGTAGGTGTGGCGCCCGGCCGCGGCATCGGCGCCGGTCGGCTTGCCCATCGCCTCGGCCGATGAGGTGACGTCGAGCAGGTCGTCCGCGATCTGGAACGCCAGCCCCACCGCATCGCCGTAGCGCTCGGCCGCGGCGACCTGTGCCGCCGTTCCGCCCTCGGCCACCACGCCCAGCGTGCACGCCGCGCGAAGCAGCGCGCCGGTCTTCGCCCGGTGGAGCCGCGTGAGATAGGCCTCCTCGGCCGGCCGGTCCTCGGCGATGTCCAGCACCTGGCCGCCCACCATCCCCACCGCGCCTGCCGCCTGGGCGAGCCGGGAGACCAGCTCGGCCCGCCGCGGCTCGGGACCGGTCGCGACCAGGGCGAAGGCCTCGGTGAGCAGCGCATCGCCGGCG
>CAZDSB010000486.1:0-13703 GCA_964507515.1 uncultured Myxococcaceae bacterium | reverse complement strand
CTTCTTCCCTCCGCTGGCGGCCGCGGTCCACGGGCAGAGCGAGCGCGTCGAACGCGAGCTCATGCGCCGCGGCGCGAAGGGCCTGGTCTGGGTCTGGCCTCCGGTCAAGGAGGCCCTCACCCCGTTCAAGGTGCTCATGGGCCATTACGCCTTCGATGCGATGCGGCTCGAGGACTCTCCTCCCCTGTTCCCGATCGGCATGATCGACTCGACGACGTTCCAGGCGCTCCTGAAGCAGGCGGGACGGACGGAGACGGTCGCGCAGCTCGTCGAGGCCGCTGCGCACGGAAAGCCGCACAACTTCGCGCTGGGGCTGCGCGCCCGCATCCGCCGGGAGAGCAAGATTCGCCGCATCACCTCCGAGAACGTCGTGGCGCTCCTCCCCGGCGACCCGGCCTCGCCCACCGCCAAGGAGGTCGTGGTGTACGGAGCCCACCTCGACCACATGGGCGTGGGCAAGCCGGTGTACGGGGACAGCATCTACAACGGCGCCTCCGACGACGCGGCCGGGGTCGCGAGCATCCTCGAGATCGCCCGCGCCTTCATCCGGCTGGGACAGCCGCCCCGTCGGGGAATCCTGTTCCTCTTCGTCACCGCCGAGGAGCGCGGGCTGCTCGGCTCGGAGTGGTTCGCACGACACCCGACGGTCGCGCTCTCCAACGTGGTGGCGGACATCGACGTGGACGGTGCCTACCCCATCTCACCGCTGAAGGACGTGGTCGCGCTGGGGACGGACGAGAGCTCCCTGGGAGGAGACGTGGCCCGGGCCGCCGCGGAGCTTGGCATCAAGGTCTCGCCCGATCCGGAGCCAGAGGAGGTCTACTTCGTGCGCTCCGACAACTTCAACTTCGTGAAGAAGGGCATCCCCGCGGCGCAGACCTTCAACGGAGTGGCCGGGCTCGATGCGCAGCAGCTCGCCGCATACCGGGACTTCTGGCGGAAGCGCTACCACCAGCCGCAGGACAACTACGAGCCGGACCGCGACTGGGGGCCGCTCGCCCAGATGACCCGCTTCAACTTCCTGCTCGGGGTGTCGGTGGCACAGTCGACCTCGCGGCCCACCTGGAACGCGGGGAGCTGGTTCCGCCGCTTCCCCGAGCCGAAGCGCGCCGGGGAGCCCGACTGACGGCCGGATCCACCGGGGTCGATCGTCCCTATCGGCCCGAGCCGGGCACCGGGTGGAGCAGCGGACGGCCGGGACGGGCCTCGGTCCGGAACCCGTCGACCAGGACCGGCTGCCCGTTGACCAGCACCGTCTCGATGCCTTCCGGGAACTGCTTCGGCTTCGCGTAGGTGGCGAGGTCCTTCACCTTCACGGGGTCGAAGACCACGAGGTCGGCCATCATCCCCGGGCGGAGCAGACCACGGTCGGTCAGGCCCAGTCGGCGCGCGGCGTTGCTGGTCACCTTGCGCACCGCCTCCTCGAGGGTGAAGAGCTTCTCGTCCCGGGCGTAGGTCCCGAGCAGCCGGGCCATCGACCCGAAGGCACGGGGGTGCGTCCCCTCCTGGCCGAGCGGACCGTCGGGAGCGTCGGCGCTGGCATCGACGCCGATGGACACCCACGGCTGGCGGAGCGCCTCGCGCAGGTCGAACTCGCTTGCGATGAATCGCAGCACCTGCGTGCTCCCGCCGTCGAGGAGGACCAGATCCACCAGGGCGGCGGCGGGCGTGGTGGCTCGCTCCTTGGCGACGTCGGCGAGGGTCTTGCCCTCGTAGCGCTTCGCGTCGGCGGCGAGCGTGAAGGCGATGACGATCCGCTCGGGGTCCGAGGGGTCCTTCCAGGCGGCGGCGATCTCCTTCTCGATGCGCAGGCGCTGATCGCGGTCGCGGAGCCGGCCGAGCATCGCCGAGACTCCGCCGGCCTGGGCCCAGTCCGGGACGTCGGCGTGGAGCATGTTGCCGCCGGCCAGGTACGGGTAGACGTTGGCCGAGACGTCGAGCCCCTCCGCGCGGGCCGCCGCGATGCGCTGGAGCACCTCGGGCATCCGCCCCCAGTTCTGCTTGCCGGAGACCTTCAGGTGCCAGACCTCGACCGGCAGGCCGGCGCGGCGTCCGATCTCGATGGCCTCGTCGAGCGCCTGGAGCACCTGGTCGCCCTCGTCGCGCATGTGGGTGGCGTAGAAGCCGCCGAAGCTCGCGGCCGAGCGCGCGAGGAGCACCAGCTCGTCCGTCGTCTGGTAGCGCGTGGGCGGGTAGCCCAGCGAGGCCGCGACGCCGAAGGCGCCCTGCCGCATCGCCTTCTGGACCTCGACCTGCATCCGGAGGAGCTGCTCCGGCGTCGGTGGCTCCGAGCCCTGGCCCATCACGGCCGCTCGCACCTGTCCGGTGGAGACGAGAGTGCCGATGTTGATGGCCGGGCGGGTGGCGCGGAGCCGCTTCCAGTACCCGTCGAGATCCCTCCAGTCGATCTTGATCTTGTGGAACGAGAGCCAGCCCATGACGCCGCCGAGGATCTCGTCGCGAACCGGGGCCACGCTTCCGAGCTCGCCGGTCAGCTCGGTGGTGATGCCCTGACGGATCTTCGACTCGGCGCGGGGGTCGACGAGGATCGTTAGCTCGCTCTGGCCGAGCAGATCGATGAACCCCGGCGCGACCACGTGGTCGCGCGCGTCGAGGCGCAGCTTGGCGGGAACGTCGCGCAGGTCGCCCATGCGGACGATGCGATCTCCCTGGATGCCCACGTCGGCGCGGAACCAGGGACTGCCTGAGCCGTCCACCACCCGGCCGTGCTCGATGACCAGGTCCAGCTTCTGGGGTGCGGCGGTCGCCAGGAGTGCAACCAGCTGCAGGGCGAGCATGGATCGCGGATTCTGGCACGCCGCCCCGTCCCGGTGTGAGAGCTCCGGTGTGCGATGCGCACGCTCCTCCTGATCCTCCCGGTGCTGCTCGGCGCGGACGGTGGTTTCTCCGGCGAGGGCCGGCCCGCCACGTACGTCGAGGCCCGTCGCGCCTTCGCGCGGGCGCTCGACTCGGGTGCCCTGGACGATGCGCGGACGGCGCTGGCCCGGCGGCGGGCCGCGGCTCCGGGGCGGATCGACGTCGGCTACGACCTCGCCTGCGTCGAGGCGCGGGCCGGACGGCTGGACCCGGCGTTCGCCGCGCTCGAACCGGTGGCCGCGGCGGGCCTCGCCGTGGACCCCGCGGCCGACACGGATCTCACGCCACTCCGGGGAGATCCCCGCTGGGCACCGCTCCTGACTCGATTCGCCGGCTCGCGCGCGCCGGTGAGTCCGAGGAGCTCCTCGATGGAGCTCCCTGCCGCCGTGGGGCTGGCGGAGGACGTGGCGGAAGACCCGAGGACCGGCGCCATCTTCGTCAGCAGCGTCCGGACGGGGGAGGTCTGGCGGAAGGCGAGCGGGGCGTGGCGATCCTGGGCCCGGCCGGCGCCCGCGGGGAGCGGCGCGTTCGCCCTCGGGCTGGACCCCGCGCGCCGCGTGCTCCACGTGAGCGTGGGGGTGGTTCCGCAGACCGAGGGGTACCGGAAGGCCGACGAGGGAAGGTCGGCGCTGGTGACGTACCGCCTGGACGACGGGAGGGAGGTGGCGCGGCTCGAGCCTCCGGGGGAAGGCCCGCACCTGCTCGGGGACATGACGGTCACGCCGGACGGAACGGTGCTCGTCTCCGACGCCGTGGCCGGGACGGTGTTCCGGCTGCGGGCCGGGGGGGCCGCGCTCGAGCCGATGGTGCCGCCGCACGTCTTCGCGAACCCGCAGACCCCGGCGCTCTCCCCGGACGGGAGGTCGGTGCTCGTGCCCGACTGGACGCTGGGACTCTTCGCCATGCCGCTCGCCGGAGGCGCGCCGGAGCCGGTCGTGGCTCCCGCGGATCTCGTCACCGCGGGGATCGACGGGCTCCTGGCGGTTCCGGGCGGTCTCCTCGCGGTGCAGAACGGGATCGTCGCCCCGCGCCTGGTCCGCCTCTGGCTCACGACCGACGGAAGACGCATCACCCGCTGGACGGTCCTCGCCCGGGGACCGGCGCTCGCAGACCCCACCCACGTCGTCCGCGGGCGCAGCGGAGTCCTGGCCGTCGCCGCGAGCGGGTGGGCCCGGTTCACCGACGACGGGGCGCCGAGACCCGGCGCCGCACCGGCCAGCCCGGAGCTGATGAGGCTGGAACTTCATTGAGCACATCGGCTAAATGAAGCCTCCCTCGTTCCCGGAGGCATGCATGGCAGCCAGCGAACCCGTTCAGACCCTCGTCATCTACCGTCCCAAGCCCGGCGCGGAGTCCGCGCTCGAGGCGCTGGTGAGGAAGCATCTCCCGACGCTGAAGACTCTCGGTCTGCTCGGCCCGGGGCAATCGGTGGCCTACCGCGCAGAGGACAAGCGCTCTCACGCCATCTGCTTCGTGGAGATCTTCGACTGGAAGGACAAGCGCGCGTCCGACGTGGCGCACCAGACGCCGGAGGTGATGGCCATCTGGGAGCCCATGGGACCGCTGCTGGAAAACCTCGAGATCCGGGCGCTCCAGCCGCTGTGAGCCCGCGCCCCGACGCGGGGGCGAAGCTCGCCGCCCTCGACGCGGTGGTGGCGGCACTGGCGCATCCCGCGCGCCGCCAGATGCTGCTGACCATCCACCTGCGCGGGCAGATGAGCGCCGGCGACGTGGCCGCGCGCTTCTCGCACGCCTGGCCAACGACGACCCGTCACCTCCGGGTGCTGGAGCACGCCGGGCTGGTTCGCTTCGAGCGACAGGGGCGGAAGCGGGTGTACCGTGTCGAGCACGCGCGCCTGGGGCTGGTGACCGAGTGGCTGTCCTGGTTCGATGCGCGGGCCGCGGCGCCGGCGACGCTGCGGCGCGTCTGGGGACGATGAGGAGGGGTCGATGGCTGCGACGAGCCCGCTGAACGAGATGCGCCGGATCTGTCTCTCCCTGCCCGAGACAGCCGAGACGATGACCTGGGGACAGCCGCACTTCCGGGTCCGGGGAAAGATCTTCGCCGGGTTCGGCGACCACGCCGGCATCGAGAACATCGGATTCAAGCTCGAGCGCGAGCACGCGGACGCGGTCATCCAGGATCCGCGCTTCTACCGGGCGCCGTACGTCGGGGCGCACGGGTGGGTGAGCATGCGCGTCGAGGGCGTTCGCGACTGGGCCGAGGTCCGTGCCCTGGTGCTGGAGAGCTACCGCCTCATCGCGCCGAAGACGCTCTGGGCGCAGGTGCAGGGCGGCAAGGCACCTTCGAAGGGCAAGACCCGGTCACCTGCCCGTCGAAGGCCCGCCTCGAGCTCCGGTGCGTCACGGGGCCGGAAGCGCTCGGCAGCCCGGAGCTGACCCACGGGCCCCGTGCCCACCGGTCAGAGGATCGCGAGGAGGACGACGGCTCCTGGGGAGACCGACTCGAGCGCCCGCCGCAGGAATCGGATGCCCTCGCGCATCTCCTCCGCCACCTCCCGTCCTCCGCGCGTGCCGGTGAACGCGTCGTGAAACGCGACGAGCTCCTCGGCGGTGACGCCGGCGTCGGACAGCTTCCCGCCGAGCGCGACATGCTCCTCATCGAGGATGAGGAACGTGCTGCCGCGGGCAGTGCTGATCGCGGCGGCCGACTCGCCGTGGCGGGAACGCCGGAGATCGACGCCGCGCCTCTCGGCGAGGTAGGCGACGACCGTTCCGAGGAGTTGGCCCGGGTGCTCGAAGAGCTCGAGCGCGTGGCCGTGCCGGGCGAGCGCGAGGGGGAATTCGTCCTTCTCCCCGGGAAGGATGCCCTTCCTCCGGACGGCCGCGGCACGGATCGCATCCAGCGTGGAGGCCGGAATCGCGGTGGTGGTGGCGATCGAGTCGAGTCCGACGGCGTCCGCGAGGGGCACCACCCGTCCCTGCGACGGTTGTGCCACCTCAGGCGATCTCGTGGAGCCGCATGCTGTTGATCTTCCCCGGCTGCCCCACCGGCGCGCCGTAGACGATCACCACGCGGTCCCCGCGCTGCACCAGCCCACGGCTGAGCAGCTCCTCCTCCACCCGGCGGATCATCTCCTCGGTCCGGTCCACCGGCTCGAGCACGCGCGGCACCACACCCCAGAGGAGCGACAGCTTCCGCCGCACCTCCTGGTTCGGGGAGAAGGCCACGATGGGGACCGGCGGCCGGTAGTGGCTGAGCAGCCGGGCGGTGTGTCCGGAGAGGGTGAAGGCGGCGATCACGACGGCCCCCGCCGAGCGGGCCGCCTCGCAGGCCACGGCGGAGATGACGTCGGGGAACGACGCGGGGAACGTCACCCCTCCGATGCGCGCCGGCGCCTTCCCGTGGGTGCGTGCCGCGCTCTCGGCGGCGAGGATGATCCGCTCCATCATCCGAACCGATTCCACCGGGTAGCTGCCGGAGGCCGATTCGCCGGAGAGCATCAGCGCGTCCGCGCCGTCGTAGACCGCGTTGGCGACGTCCGAGGCCTCGGCGCGGGTGGGGCGAGGATGCTCGATCATCGAGTTCAGCATCTGCGTCGCCACGATGACCGGAAGCCCGCGCAGGTTCGCCCGGCGGATGATGTCCTTCTGGATCGCCGGAACCTCCTCGGGCGGGAGCTCCACCCCGAGGTCGCCGCGGGCCACCATCACCCCGTCGCTCTTTTCGAGGATGGCGTCCAGACGGGCGATGCCCTCGGGCTTCTCCAGCTTGGAGATGATCGGCACTTGGCGTCCGGCCTCGGCCATCGCGGCACGCGCCTGGTCGAGATCGCTCGGCTGCCGCACGAAGGACATCGCGATGTAGTCCACGCCTGCCTTGATGCCGAAGACCAGGTCCTCGCGATCCTTCGGCGTCAGCGCCTCGGCTCGCAGGGCGACACCCGGCAGGTTGATGCCCTTGTTGTTCTTGAGCAGGCCGCCGTGGACCACCTCGGTGCGGACCAGCTGACTCTTGTCCGTCTCCAGGACCCGCAGCTCGAGCAGGCCGTCATCGAGGAGGATCCGGTCTCCGGGGTTCACGTCCGACGCGAGGTGCGGATAGGTGGTGGAGACGATCTCCTTCGTTCCCGGCACTGACTCGTCGGTGGTGATGGAGAAGAACGCGCCGGGGACCAGCTCCACCTTCCCCTCCACCAGCTTGCCGGTGCGGATCTTGGGACCCTGCATGTCCCCCAGGACGCCCACCGCCTTCCGCACCTTGAGCGAGGCGGTCCGGAGCATGGAGAGCGTCTGCGAGTGCTGCGCGTGGCTTCCGTGGCTGAAGTTCAGCCGGGCCACGTCCATCCCGGCGTTCAGCATGTCCTCGAGCACGTCGGGCTTCAGCGAAGCGGGCCCGAGGGTACAGACGATCTTGGCGCGTCTCATGGTGACTAGCGGTGGAGGAGAGCGCGGAGGTTCTGGCGCTCCCAGGCGATGGCCGCCTCGTAGAGCGGGAAGGCGCGCTCGCGGCAGCGGAACGCCCGAGGGTGGTGAACCCGCCGGCCCGGCCCGTTCGAGCTGGGGAAGAGCTGGTGCAGCATCTCGTGGAAGACGATGAACTCCACGAAGAAGCGCGGCACCTCGGGGTGGTCCAGCGCCGGGTGGATGCGGATCTCCCGGGTCTGGTGGTCATAGACGCCGAGGCGGATCGACTTCCTCCGCCGTCGGCCGGGCGCGCGGCCCCACCCGATGCTGGCCCGCACACCGCCCTGGAAGAAGCGCTCGTTGAGCGCGTCGCGGATCTCCTCCAGATGGAAGAAGCGGCCCTCGGGCGAGAATCGCTCGTCCGAGTCGTCGCGTTCCTGACGGATGCGCGGCTGCTCGCGCTTGATGAAGTCGTCCAGGACCCGACCGGCCTGCGACCGACCGCGGCCTGCGTAGTCGGCCACCGCCTGGACCACCGGGCCGGGCGCATCCAGGAACATGTGATGCAGCCGCAACCGGAGTGCCGCGGGAGCACGGCGGAAGCTGATCATCGTGCTCCGGTTGTCGGTGACGGACAGTCGCACCGGCATCCCCAGGTCGCGGGCGAGGTGCTGCGCCAGCGAGTTGGCCTTGTGGACCGCGACCTCGCGCGCGGGGATACCTGCCCGGGACCGCGGCTGGGCATCGAAGAGCAAGAGCTGACGAGGAGACGAATCGCTCACGGGCTGACGAGATGCACTCTACCGCAGCCGGGGCCGACGCGAGCGCGGGGACCGGTCGGGTTCCGCCGCCTCTCCGACGAAGCGGCGCGCTCGCGACTTGACTGAGGCGAGCGGCTCCGGGTGGGACTTCACCTCGGCCCGCAAGCGATCGATCAGCGCCGTCAAGCCCTCGACATCGAGCGCGAAGTCGCGGATGAGCCCTCCCCTGCTCCTGGCCTCCTCGACCGCGAGGCAGCGCGGCTCGCCGCTCCGGGCCGCGAGGTCGACGGAGCCGGAACGCTCGACCGCGAGCGTCCAGCCGTGCTCGGCGGGCTCGAAGGGGTACAGCAGGCAGGCGGTGGGCCGCGTCCCCGGCTCGAGCGTGCACCCGTGCGCGCCGAGGAAGACACAGGCTCCTCGTTCGGCGCGCAGGCCCCAGCGCACCGTCGTGCTCCGGAAGTAGCCGCGGTAGCCGGGCCGCCGCGCCTCGTAGTCGAGCGTCTCCTCCGGGGCGAGCGGCTCGTGCTCGACGAAGCGGTCGCGACGCCAGCCGGTCGCGAGCCGGATCCGCTCCACGTCCGTGGCGGTCAAGGTCGCCAGCCGTTCGCCGGGCCCCAGCTCACAGCACGAGCGACCCAGCGCCTCGGCGCAACGCGCGCACGGCGAGCGATCCTTGCCAGCGGCCATGGGTGGAGCAAGGTTAGCCCCGTGCGCTCCCAGGTGACACTGAAGACGGCCTTCACCGTCTGCTTCGCCATCCTCGCCACCGCGGCGGTGGTGCTCTTCGTCCTCGAGACGCGTCTGGCGCTCACCCTCACCGTGGCGGCGATGATGGTGGCGATCGCCCTGGACCACGTGGTGCGACGGATGGAGGCACGGAGGCTCAGCCGGGGGTGGGCGATCGCGCTCACCACGCTCGCAGTCGTCCTGCTCATCACCGGGCTGATGCTGATCGTCGTCCCGGCTGCGGTCCGGCAGCTCCACGATTTCATCACCTCGGCGCCGCGGATCCTCGAGTCCCTACGGCACTCGCCCCGGTTCGAGGCCTTGAACGCGCGCTTCGGCCTCGAGGAGCGGATCAAGGACGCGCTCTCCGGCGCGTTCGGGCTCGCCCAGACCGCGGTGAACCCCATCCTCTCAGCGGTCACCTCGGCGCTGAGCGCGGTCGCCGGCTTCGTGACCGTTCTGGCGCTCACGGTGTTCATGCTGGTGTTCGGCGGCGGACTGGTGAGACGGCTGCTGGCCCTGGTGCCCCCGGCGGATCGGCCGCGCTGGGAGGGGATCCTCGCGAAGTCGTACCGCGCGGTGGGCGGCTACCTCGGAGGGGTGCTGTTCATCTGCTCGATCAACGCGACGCTGACCACGACCGTCCTCGCGCTGATCGGCACGCCGTACTTCCTGCCGCTCGGGCTGCTCAGCGGCTTCTCCAGCCTCGTGCCCTACGCAGGGCCCATCCTCACCGGTGCGTTGATCACGATCGTCACCCTGATCACCGGCGGGGCGGTGAAGGGACTCATCACCCTCGGGTACTTCCTCCTCTACGGGCAGCTGGAGGGGAACGTGCTCGGTCCGTTCGTCTTCCGGAGGACGGTGCACCTCGACCCGCTGGTCACGCTCCTCGGCGTGCTCTTCCTCGCCGAGCTGCTGGGCATCGCGGGCGCCGTGGTGGCCGTGCCCGCGGTGGCGCTGGCCCAGATCGTCGTCCGGGAGCTGCTGGCCGCTCGGCGGGACCGGCTCGTCGCCGAGGCCGCCGCGATCGCGCTGGCGGAGCAGGAAACGCGCTCACGGCCTCAGGCGGTCGGGGAGCGCCCCGCCTCCCGCTAGGGAGCATCCTCCCGGGAGCGGAGCAGCCGTTCGATGCGCGCCGTCTCCACCCGGACCGGCAGCACCTTCTCGCCGGTGTAGGTGACCTGACCGGGGGCGCCGCCCTTCACTCGCTTCACCAGCCGCGCCCGGGTCCAGGCGACGTCGCCCCGGGATTCGCCGGCGAGCCGCGAGAAGTGCAGCGCGAGGTGCGCGGCGTCGAGGAGCGTCTCCTGGCCGACCTCCTCTGCCCGGTCGAGCGGCACCACCACGTGCGCGCCGGGCACGCCGCGAGCGTGCATCCAGAGGTGGTGCGGGCGCGCGACTTGGAAGGTGAGCTCCGCGTTGTCCTCGCCCGCGCGGCCGACCCAGATCGCCTGACCCCCGGCGCTCCGGAAGACGCGGTAGGGACGATGCGCCGGCGCCGCGCGCCTGCGAGCCGGGCCAGCCGCCACTGGACCGACCAGCGCGGCCACCTCGGCGCCGGTGCTGGCCTCTGCTTCCGCCAGGGCGCGCTCCGCCTCGGCGATCTCGCGGTCCAGCGTCGTCAGCCGCTCCCGGGCGATCGCGCTCCCGCGCAGGAGGCGCTTGTATTGACGGAAGTGGCGCTCCACCTGCGCGCGCGGGGCGAGCGTGGGCTCGAGCGGGACCTCCACCTCGCGCGGGCCGGCCTCGGTCCACTCGGTGACCCGCACCGAGCGTGCTCCTCGCGGGACCTGGTCCAGCGCGCGGGAGAGAAGCTCGCCCCAGCGCTTGTGTTCCTCCGCCGCGGAGTCTCGAGCTGCCTCGGCCTCCACCTTGGACCGGGTGCGCCGCAGCCGCTGGAGCGTGGAGCGGATCGGCTGGATGCGCGCGCGCTGCAGGGCCTCGCGCCGGACGACGGACTCTCGCGCCGCGACCAGCGCCTCCGCGGCACGACCCGCGTCGAGCCCGCGCGCCTCCCCGAGCCGCGAGGGCGGCCCAGCGTTGTCCACCGGCGCCGGATGCACCGGAGGCCGCGCCGGTCCCTCGGACGCCGCGAGCGGCGCCTCGCCATCGCCCAGCAGCAGAAGAGCGCCCGGCGAGTCGAGCTCCGCCACGAGCGTGCGCGACGCGCCTCCCTTCTCGAACACCAGGCGGACCTGCCTCGGGCCGGTGGAGCGGATGGCCGACAGTCTCCGACCGGTCAGCTCCTTCCGGGCTCGCAGCAACCAGGGGCCGGGACCACTGTCCTGTCCGGAGAGCATTCGCGCCTCGATGACCGAGATCCTGCCCAGCCCCGACTCGACGCTGAGGAGCAACCGCACCGTCCGCCCCGGCTGGCGGAGCTCGAGCTCGAGCCGCCCGGGCCACGGCGCGCGGACCTTCTGCACCACCGCCCCGGCCAGCTCGGGCTCGAGCGCCCGGGCCACGTCACGCAGCTCGCTAGGTCTCAGGGACACGCGGCGGATCCCACAAAAAGCGAAACGGCCCGGCGAGTCGCCGAGCCGTCCGTTTCTCCCGGAGGAGAGTGAGCGCTACTTCCTTCGGCTCTTCCGCTTTGCCTTCCGCGCGGCCGGCCTCTTCTTCGCGGTCTTCCTCTTCTTCTTTGCCGCCATCAGCATCCTCCGGGGTGAGTGTTCGTCACTCGGGCCGAGTGAGTAGATGGATGGTAGTGACGTGATCGCCTCCATGTCAACGAATCGGCCGGTGCGTCCGATCACGCGACGACGCATGCACGCTGCTAGGGTCGTCGTTTCTCGCTCGCGATGAACGCGCCTCCGCCTCGCTTCCCCGACGATTTCGTCTTCGGCGTCGCGACCGCCGCGTACCAGGTCGAGGGGAACATCGAGAACGACTGGAGCGAGTGGGAGCGCGCCGGACGGGTGAAGCACGTTGCCGGCGCCGGCGTGGACCACTGGAACCGCTGGCGCGAGGACTACCGCCTCACGCGCGATCTGGGCGCGACGGCATTCCGGATGAGCCTCGAGTGGGCGCGCATCGAGCCGCAGCGTGGCCGCTTCGACGACTCGGTTCTCGACGGATATCGCCGCCGGCTGCTGGCGATGACCGAGGTGGGCCTCCGACCGGTGGTGACGCTCCATCACTTCACCCACCCGACCTGGTTCCACCGGGAGACGCCGTGGCATCTGCCCGAGAGCGTGGATGCGTTCCGGCGATATGCGCGGGCCTGCGCCGAGGTGCTCCGAGGGATCGACGCGGTGGTGCTGACCTTCAACGAGCCGATGGTGCTGCTGCTCGGCGGCTACGTGCAGGGGGTCATGCCGCCGGGGATCGCCGACCCGCGGCTGGCGATGCCCGCCCTGGGCAACATCGGCCGGGCGCACGCGGCCGCGCGGGAGGAGTTGGTCACGCACGCGGGACGCATGCCCATCGGCACCAGCCAGAACATGCTGTCCTTCTCGGCCGACCGTGCCTGGAACCCGATGGACCACGCGCTCGTGCGCCTCGCGGACGACGCCTACAACCACGCCTTCCTCGAGGCGATGGTCACCGGCGAGCTGCGGATGTTCATGCCCGGGCTCTTCACCACCCGGCAGAAGATCGACGGAGCGCGGGACAGCCTCGATTTCGTCGGGGTCAACTACTACACGCGCGCGCATCTGCGGTTCGTGCGCCGGGCGCCGTACCTCGAGTTCCACTACCGCGATCCGCTCCACCGCGGGCTCACCGACATCGGCTGGGAGCTCCATCCGGAGGGATTCACCCAGGTCCTCCTCTCGACGCGGCGCTACGGGCTACCCGTGTGGGTGACCGAGAACGGGATCGACGACCGCACCGGGACTCGCCGGAGCGATTTCCTCTGGCGGCACTGGACCTCGGTGCTGCAGGCGCGGGCCGCGGGCGTCGACGTGCGCGGGTACCTCTACTGGTCGCTGCTGGACAACTTCGAGTGGCTCGAGGGCTGGGGGCCGCGCTTCGGCCTCTACCACGTGGACTTCGCCACCCTGGAGCGGCGGGCAACGCCTGCCTGTGACTACTTCCGCGCGGTGGCGCTCGAGCGGCAGCTGCGGCCGCCCGGCGAGATCGCGCTCCCGGTGCCGGCGTCCACCCCGGTCGCCGCCACCGGCTGACGTCGTCCGGGCGTCAGGTGTTCGCCCGAACCCAGCGGGCCTCCTGCGAGACGCCGCCGTAGCCGTACGCGTCGCCCTCCGCCTCGTGCACGTGGATGTAGGACTCCGGATGCACCGGGCCGAGCAGCGACTCGAGCCCGCGGAAGACCTCGCGGAGGTAGGTGGCCTTCTCCTCCTTCACGTTCGTGCCGTGGGTGACGCGCACCTCCACGAAGAAGGTGGCCTTCCCATGATCCGCGAGGGAGCGGCCGCCGATGAACCAGTGGCTGGCTGGAACCTGCTCGATGGCCACCGCGGTGACCTCGGCCTTCTTGTGGAGGATCCGGGCGGTGGCCTCGGTCACGAAGGCCGCGATGGGCTGCTGCAGGTCCTTCTCGACCGGGGTGGAGTAGCGCACGTGGATGAAGGGCATGACTCGTCTCCTGACGTCCGTCGGCCGGCCGGGGTGGCGCGGCGACGTTCCTTCTCGTAGTGTCGAGGGCAGCTGAAGAAAATCTCGAAGTTCTTGATTGGTAGTCGAGAACTTCTCGACTTTTGGTCGAACGCCTTCCCCGATGGAAACCCTCGATCTCGAGCTGCTGCGGACCCTCTCCCTGGTGCAGGAGACTGGCACCCTTGCCCGCGCGTCGCGGCGCGTGGGACGGACGCTCTCGGCGGTGAGCCTGCAGCTCAAGCGACTGGAGGCGCAGTGCGGGCGCCCGCTGTTCCGGAAGGCCGGGCGACGTCTCGAGCTCAACGCCGAGGGCGAGCGGGTGCTCGCCGCCGGTCGGCGCATGCTGTCGCTCAACGACCAGCTGCTGGAGAGCCTGCGGACCGAGGATGCCGAGACCCGGGTGAGGCT
>CAZDSB010000485.1:0-7522 GCA_964507515.1 uncultured Myxococcaceae bacterium | reverse complement strand
GCCGCGCCGGAGGTAGGCGACGACCCGCTCCCGGATTCCACGCGCCCATCGCGATTGTCGCGAGGAATTCACACGGGTTTCTCCTCCGAAATCTCGGCCGCCGGCTCGCACGCGCGACCCTGATCCGCTCCGTGACACGCGACGCAACAGTGATCCCGAGTTCAGGTGATCGCCACGCAACGGCGCCACGCGCAAGTACCCAACTCCCTTGGAATCGCCTCATGGCAGGACCGATGCAATCGCGCTCCAGCGTTCCGCTTCGAATTCCTCGCGGCGGGAACTTCGGAGGTTCGTCATGCGTCGCGTCACCCTTGCCATCTTCCTCTGCCTCGCTGCCTGTGGCGGCACCGACATGGTCAAGCAGTCTCCCCGCGTCGACGCCAGAGCAGATCGACAGGCCTTCCTGCTGGGCCGTGCAGCCCACGACGTCATCGCCTCGTTCGCCCGCGACGCCAGCAGCGAGGCCATCGATTCCTGCCTCAACGCGTGGGTCGACGAGGTCGGACCGGCCAGCCCCTCCGAGGGCCCCATCGCCAAGCCGGACGTGGCCAGCCTCCGCGGCTTCCTGGCGCAGTGCCTCGGTGTCTCGGCCGGGGGCGACGCCCGCACCAGCTCGGCCGGCAACCGGTAATTCCCTGAACCGCTCCCACTGCCGGTAGCATCGAGGGCCGCTCCCATGGCGGCCCTTCGTGTTTCATGGCCCTGGGCCCTGGCCCTGGCGACGGCGTCCACGGTGGTCGCGCTGCTCGCGGGGCGGCTTCCGGGTGTCCGCAACGCCGAGGACGCGGCCTACGACCTGCGGCTGACGACGTTCTCGCCGACACCGGCGCGGGAGAAGGACATCGTCATCCTGGGCGTCGACGACGCCACGGTGCAGGGCCTCCGGGCCAACGAGAGCTATGCGCGCGCCTGGGGCAACTGGCCCTACGCCCGCTCGCTCTGGGCGCGGGTGCTCGGTCACCTCGAGGCGATGGGCGCTCGCGCCGTGGTGCTGGACTTCACCATGGACGAGCAGAGCACCGACCGCGGCCAGGATGCTCTCCTCCGTGATGCCATCGCCCAGCTGCACATCCCGGTGGCGATCGGCTACGCGGTCAACGTCCCGTCGCAGAACGGCACGCCACTGCCCGCCGTGACGCCGCGGAACTGGACCGTGGAGCAGCGCGCCCCGCGCGCGCGGGTGAAGTCCGACGATCCCTTCGCTCCGCCGGAGGGAACCGAGGCGCCGGCCACACCGGAGCTCGTCGCGAGCGTCCTAGCCTTCCCGGTCCGCTCCAGCGAGCCGCTCCCGGATCTGGCGGTGGACCTGCCGGGGGCCCCCCGGACGATGCGGCACCCCGTCCCGCCCGTCGGTCCGCTGCTCGACGTCGTTCCCGCGCTCGGGCTCGTCTACCCGGAGCCGGATCCCGACGGAAAGCTGCGCCGCACCCGATTCGCGTACACCGACGGGACGAACCAGTACGTCACGCTCGCCGTGGCGCTCGCCGCAGACCTCCTGGGAGCCGACGCGCTGGTGCTCTCCCCGGGCAAGCTCCAGCTCGGGTCGCGGACCCTCGCCATCGACCCGGACGGCAGCGCCGCGCTCGACTACGGGGGGACGCTCGGGCAGCGATTCGACGCCCGGAGCCTCATCGCGGTCGTGGACGACTCCGTCCGGCGCGAGCACCGCGAGGCGCCACAGCTCGGGCCCGACTTCTTCCGCGGCAAGGTGGTGCTCATCGCGGGCTTCGCGGTGGGCACCTTCGACATGAAGGCCACGCCCTTCGACAGCGGCACCGTCGGCGTGGTGAAGCCCGCGACCGAGCTGGCCTCGCTGCTCGGCGGACGATTCATCACCCGGGCACCGTTCGCGGTGACGGCGGCGCTCGCCTTCCTCGCGGCGCTCTGCTCCGCGCTCCTCATCCTCGGCACGCGGAACGTCTGGGTCGAAGGGCTGTGGCCCCTCGCCGTCCCGGTGCTGCTCTTCCTCGGCACCGGGTGGCTCCTCGTCTGGGGAAAGACGCACGTCGCGCTGGTGGTCCCCGTGCTCGCGGTCTCCATCGCGAACCTCGCCGCGGTGGCGGTGAACCACCTCTACGCGGACCGCGAGCGCGCCCGGGTGAAGACGATGTTCAGCCGGTACCTCTCGCCGCAGGTCGTGGACCGGCTGGTCTCCCAGCCCGAGTTGCCGCGCCTCGCCGGCGAGCAGATCGAGGTCACCGCCTTCTTCTCCGACATCAAGGGCTTCAGCACCTTCAGCGAACGCTTCGCCCAGGACCCGCAGGGGCTGGTCCGCGTGCTCAACACGTACCTCACCCGGGTGAGCGGCGTGCTGCTGCAGCACGGAGCCTGCCTCGACAAGTACATCGGCGACGCGGTGGTGTGCATCTTCGGGGCACCGCTCCGGATGGAGGACCATGCCCGGCGTGCCTGCGCAGCGGCGCTCGACGTCCAGGCGGAGGTGGAGCGAATCCGCGCCGACTTCTTGGCTCAGGGCCTTCCGGACGTCTACACGCGCGTCGGTCTCAACACCGCGGTGATGTTCGTCGGAAACTTCGGGAGCGAGCAGCTCTTCAACTACACCGCGATGGGCGATGGGATGAACCTCGCCTCCCGGCTCGAGGGCGCCAACAAGCCGTACGGCTCGCGCATCCTCATTGGACCACGGACGCAGGCGCTGGTGTCGGATGCGTTCGAGACGCGGGAGCTGGATCGCGTGCGGGTCGCCGGCAAGCACGAGGCGGTGGCGATCCACGAGCTGCTGGGAAGGAAGGGCGAGCTCTCTCCCCGGAAGGTCGAGGTGTGCGCCCTCTACGCCGAGGGCCTCGCGCTGTGGCGGGGAGCCCGCTTCTTCGAGGCCCGCGCCGTCTTCGCGCGCGCGGTCGAAGTGGACCCGGAAGACGCGCCTTCCCGGGCGCTGCTGTCCCGCTGCGACAGGCACATGGCGGCGCCGCCGCAGCCTTTCGATGGAGTCGTCGACCTGGACAAGTAGACTGCAGGGCCGCGCGGTTCCGGAGGGAGTTCCGATGCGAAAGTCCGTAGCAATGCTCGCGGTCATCCTCGCCGCGGGCGCGGCGTGGGCGCTCACCCCGGGAGACCGGGTCTACGTACGCGGCCGGGACGTGGCCGTGCTCCAGAGCACCGCCGCCGGGGCGGCGACGCTGGTCAAGCTCCAGCCCGGCGCCGCCGTGATCTGGCGTGGAGCGGACAAGAAGAAGCCCACCTGGCACCACGTCGAGGCCAGCGGGAAGAGCGGCTTCGTCTACTTCGCCAACCTCTCCACCACGCCGCCCGCGCCCGAGCTGCTCACCTCACCGCAGGGCGCAAAGAAGGTGGACGCGCAGGCCTTCGCCAGCTCCGGCGCCGCCGGAAAGGCGCTCACCGAGGGCGCCATCCGCTACGGCAACCAGGACGAGAAGAACAAGGGCGAGCTCCACCCCACGATGAGGGAGGCGGTCCGCCAGACACAGACGCTGGAGGCCATCGCCGCCCAGCGCACCGACGCCGAGATCGCCGCGCAGGCGGAGCGGGTCACGGGGGAGCAGCGATGAGGCGCCTGCTCCTGTCGCTCGGGATGCTCGGACTCCTCGCGTGTGCGGCCGCCTCGGGCTTCATGAAGGGTGACACCAGCTCGATCATCAGCGGGGTCACCGAATCGACGACCACCGTGGTGGGCCTGAGCCAGGACCTTTCCAAGTGCGAGCAGATCGGCGCCGCAGAGGTCACCTTCGACGAGGAGCGGACCATCGGCGGCACGGTGGCCCTCAACTGGGTCCAGCAGGGCGGTGGGCTCCTGGTCGACGTGACGACGGCCGACGCCGCGGCGCTCGCCAGTCCGAAGACGCTCGGCATCCAGGACAGCCCGCGGAACCGGATGCACACGTACCTGAACGTGGTGGGAAAGAACCTCGCCGCGCGGTCGAGCCGTCCGACGCTGCAGTGGACGTTCGGGGTGCTCGACACCGAGGTCGTGAACGCGGTCTCGGCGCCCGGCGGCTACGTCTTCGTGACCCGGGGCTTGCTCAAGCGGGTGAGCAACGAGGCCGCGCTGGCCGGCGTCCTGTCGCACGAAATCGCCCACGTCACGCGCAAGGATGCCTTCGCCATCTACCAGAAGACCAAGATCGATCAGTGCAAGAGCCTCGCGTACGCGAAGGCCGGCCAGAAGGAAGGCGCGGCGGTTCTCCGCAGCTACACCCCTGGTTTCATCAACCAGGCCTACTCCGCGCTGCAGGCGTTCAGCGGAGGCGCGCTCGACCTCAACTCGGCGGCGAACAACGCGCTGCTCACGCTGTTCAGCGACGAGTTCGTGCACCGCTACCTCGAGGGCGGCTACGCGCGGGACCAGGAGCTGGGCGCGGACGCGACCGGCCTCGAGATCACGGTGGCCTCCGGCTACAGCCCGCGCGGCTTCGTGGACTTCATCGGCGGGTTGCCTCCGGGACAGGGCTTCTTCGCCCACCACCCGCCACCGAGCGATCGGGTCGCGGCGATGAAGCTGGTGGTCGGGAAGACCCGGATGGCGAGCATGAGCTCGAGCGCGCCGGGGTCACCGTTCTCTCCATTCGCACAGGACACGTCGCAGCTGCCGCTGGTGCCGCTGCACGACGAGCTCGCCGCAGCACGCTGAGGCTCACCCGAAGAAGACACTGTCTCCGAGCAGGTCCACGACCTGGTGGGCAATCCACGCTGGCCAGAGCGAGCGAAGCTTCAGCAGGACCCAGCAGGCGGCGAGCGTGCTGAGGAAGATCAGCCCCCGCAGCGCCCAGGGGTACTGGGTGTGCACCGCGGCGAAGAGAGCGCTGGTGAGGAATGCCGCCGCGACCCGGCTCGAGGTCACCCGAATCGCGACCACGAGGAAGAAGGCCCGGAAGATCCATTCCTCGTAGAAGTTCGAGAAGAGATTGCCGAGGAAGGACCAGCCGGTCATCGGATGCCACGCGAGGGCAGCACCCTTCATCGCTCCTGCCGCATGGAGCCCGAGCAGCGCGACCAGGTCGACGGCGAAGACCACCAGCCCAAGCACGAGGCCCCAGACGAGGACCTTTCCGGCCGGGCCGCGAAAGACGCTCCCCGGCGGAGGCATCCAGCTGATCCGGAAGAACCCCCACCAGACGGCCCAGCAGAGGAGCGCGCTCAGCGTCGTGTAGAGAAGCACGTGCTCCACCGCGACCCATGACCCACGAAAGGCCGGGTGGTTGAACCAGCCCATGACGGCGTTGCGCCACACGTCGCCGCCGAATCTTCCGCCGAGGTAAGCAAGCGCGGCGCCGGCGACCAGGAGCACCCGCTGGATCCACGGGACCGGGCTGGCTGGCGGATCGTACGGAGACGGCGATTCCCCGATCGGGATCGCAATCGCCGGTTCGGCGCGAAGCAGCATTCTGCCTCCCGCTGAGCCACGCTCGCGTCGGTGTCCGATTGCGTCCGCGACGCTCCGGGCGAGCTCCCAGCGCAGGCGCGTTGCAGGTCAGGCCCTGAAAGAGACAGGTGGCGGCGGCGAGGAGCTGTCAGCGAGCGGTTCCGCTCGGCCTGCGAGCCCTCGAGCGCTCATGGGATCCGCGGGGCCTCAAATCCCGGGGCTCACGGTCGGCGACCCCGATGCCTCTGATCCAGGAAACACGCCCGCGCTCGCTTGCGAAACATGTTGGAACGCTCGACTGGACGGCCGCCCCCGCGCGAGCTCCCGAGGCGTTCCATTCGGTTTCCCGCGCACGCTTCCAGCGTCATCTTGGAACCCACCGCCCTGGACGAGGGCGGCCGACCCCCCCTCCCTCTCGTTCCATCAGGTTTCGCATTCGCTGCTGGGGAACCATTTGGGAATGCTTGCGCAACTGCTCGCGTCCGCCGACACCGCGCGGGCGCAGCAGATGCCTCGAAGCCCTGAGCGACCGACGAGCTATCTCCGCGCCGCCTCGGTCAGCGCCCGGTGCACGCTCTCCAGCGCCTTCCGGGCTTCCAGCAGCTCGGCGCGCTCGGCGGTGAGATCCGCCACCTGCCGGGCGAGCGTGTCTCGCTCGACGCTCAGCACCTCGACGCTCTTCTTCAGCTGGACCGTGTCGTCCCGGAAGCGCTCCAGCTCCGCCGCGAGCCGCTCCTCCTCGGAGAGGCTGTCGGCCAGCTCGGCGTCCTTCCGCGCGAGGTCCGCCGTGAGCAGCTCTCGCTGCTCGCGCTCGGCCGCCGCATCTGTCCGCGCGTCCTGGACCGCGAGGAGCGACTCGTCGCGCTCTCCCTCGACCGACTGCAGCTCGCGCTCGAGCTCGGACAGGAGACCGGCGCGCTCCTCCATCTGCGCCGAGAGCCGCCGCGCCTCCTCCACCCGCCCCCGCGCCTCCTCGGTCGCGCGCTCCGCCGCGCGGCGAGCCACGTCGAGGTCGTGCTGCAGGGCCGTGTTGTGCTTCTTGACCTGGGTGAGCTCGGCCTGGAGCTGGGCGATGCGCTCGACGGCGAGCACCCCCGCGGCGGTCACGCTCGTCGGCAGTGGCTCGGGCCGCGGATTCTCGCGCACCGAGCGCAGCCTCTCCTTGAGGCGCTCCCGGCGCACGGCGTTGTCATCGACGGGCGGCGCCGGCTCGGCACGACGCGCGACCGGACTCGCGGCGACCGCCTGCCGGGCAACGGTTTCGGTCCGCACCGACCCGCCCGGCCGACGCTCGGCCGAGGGAGCCGGCACGGCAGCCGCGGGAGCCGCACGCGAGGACGGGGCCGGTGCGGATGCGCGACTCACCGGCGCCACCGGAGCCGGAGACGCGGGACGGCTCGCCGGCGGCGGAACGCTCGTCGACGCCCGCCCACCCGACCGGGCATCGACCTCGCGACGAGCCGATGCAGCCGGACCCGACACCACGGTCGTCCCGCCGGACGCGACGCCGTTCGCGGTCGCTCCGGCCACCTTCGCCCCGACGGTCACGGTGACCCGCTCCTCTTCGTGGACCTGCACCGCCACCGGCTCGGGGACGCTCACGGCCTCGCGGAAGGCCTCCTCGACACGGCTCCGCCTCGAGGCCTCCTCCGCCTCGGCCTGGGCCGCCTCCTGCGCGCTCGCCAGTGCCGCCGCGGCGAGCACCTCCCGCGCGGTGGGCGCCGGCGAATCGGCCGCGCTCGACTGGCCGGCCACCTGCGCCGCGACCTCGTAGACCCAGTCCTCGTCCGGATCGCGCGCCTCGGAGGTCACCGGATCCGCGCTCGGAGCGCCGAGCTTCAGCCTCGGCTTTGCGCGGGACACGTTCTGATCGAAGGCTTTCTTCATCGCTCTCCCCTACCCCGCCCGCGCGTCAGTGGCGGCCCGTACCCGGGACTGATCCAGCCGGTGCACCACCTCACGGAGGAACGCATCCACGTCGTGCGCCCCCTTCGATTCCCGCTCGGAGATGAACACCGGCACGCCCTCGCTCGACGCCTGGGCGAACTTCGTGCACTGACGCACCAGCGTGGTCAGCAGATATTCCGGGTAATGCTCCCGGAGCGCGGCCAGAGCTTCCTTGGCCAGCTTGTAGGTCTGGTTGAACGCATTGACGAGGATGAACACGTGGTCGAGCACGTG